>NZ_JBLWEN010000009.1:0-26481 GCF_048287415.1 Candidatus Electronema sp. JM | reverse complement strand
AACTCCTGCCGAAGTGAATCCGTATTTCATGCCGCAAGCGGACAGCATTGAGATTGAAATAAAAACAGATGCGGAGGCTGATGAATTCTGGAGCTATGTCGGCAGGAAGAAAAATCAGAGGTGGACTTGGTATGCAGTGGAAAGAAAGACTGGTGTAATACTTGCGTGGCACAACGGAAGACGTACAGATGAAAGCTGTTCACGTCTCATGGCCAAGCTCGCCGCTTTTCCTGCAACCCGTTATTATACCGATGATTGGCAAAGCTACAGGAAGCATATTCCATCCTCGAAACATATTGTCGGAAAAGCTGATACGTGGAGAATAGAGAGAAGAAATCTCAACTTCAGAACGCATATCAAGCATCTGAACCGAAAAACGGTTTGTTTTTCAAAAAACGAAAAATGTGATAGGAATGTATATCAACCGTTACTATTTCCAGAACGGTCGATACTCGGAAAATATTTGATCAACGGGTTTGACCCAGCACCTTCCTTTCTATCCATTCAGGGAGCGTTATTTATGGAGACAGAGCATATAATTCCTATAATATTGAAGATGAGCTTAAGCGGTCAAATATTGTTTTTAATCCTGTCAGGAAGAAAAATTCAAAAAGAAAATATGAGCCATCTGCCGAAGATGGAATCAAGCTCATCCGAAAAAGGATTGAATCAGTATTCAGCGTCATCGCTCAAAGATTTCCAGCGCATATTCATGCTGTCACGGCTCAGGGGTTTGAGTTGAAGATTTTTCTGTTCATATTGGCTTACGGCATTGAAAAAACGATGATGTAGGTCACAACTTGGGTTATGCTACGGCTATAAAACGTGTCCGCTATTGCGAAGACAGGTCAGCACTTGGGTTTGTTTAAAGAATCGGAGGGTAATCATCCGGAACTTAACAGCCGATGTATTCCGTCTGCTTCACCTCCAGCATAATACTGAGGAGGTGGCTTGTTAAAGGTGCCGCGCCTGTAGTTGCGCCGACACCGCCTTGGTCAGCTCCAGCACCTTGCGGGCGTGCGCCTGGCTGAGGGAGCCGGTGCCGCAGCTCGGCGTGATCAGGCATTGGCGGAGCAGCGCGGACAAATCGCGGCCCGGCTGGACGAGCTTGACCATCTGCACTTCCCACAGCTTGGTGAGCGAGTCCGCGCTTTCCTTGTCTATATCCTCAGCCTGACCAGTGGGCACACCACCCCAGGCGAGAATGCCGCCCCGGTCAAGATAGCTGTGAACCTGCCCGGCCTGCGCCGCCGCCTTGTCGAAGAAGTTGTAGGCATCAAAGCTGAGGATGTTGATGCGCGAGCTGTAGAGCATCTCCCACTCGGTGTTGGCGCAGACATGAATGCCCGCCAGCCCGCCTGCGCCCTGAATCGCCTCGGCGACCTCGTTGACTAAAGCCTGCACCGTTGCCGCATCCACGGAGATGAAGGCCGACGAACCCAGCCCGGCCAGCGCAGGCTCGTCAATAAAGACAATCACCTGCCTGCCGCCGCCGCGTTCGGCCAAGAAGCGGGTCTGCCAGGCGGCTTTCTGGGCGATGCCCTTGACCACCATCTCCCGCACCGTGTCGTCGTAATAACCCGCCCGGCCCAGCCTGTCCTTGATGCCGGTGAGCATGGTGAACGGCCCGGTCACTTGGCCCTTGACCGCAATGCTGCTGTGCCGGGCAAGGCTTTCGCCAAGCAGATGCAGTCCTTCGGCCCGCTCGCGGCTGACCTGAAAGCGGGAGCCGGGCAGCTTGTCCGGCTGCTCCTGCACGGCCAAGCAGTCCTCGTAGAAGGTGAGCATCTGCGCCTCAAAGTCCGGGCCGCTGGTGTCAAAGAGGATGCGGCCTTCCGGCGAGGTTAGGTTCTCCTCGCGGATGCAGGGAATGCCCTCGGCGAACTGCGGCATCATCTGCTCCAGAGGATTGCCGGGCAGCTGCGGCCAGAGAGGGATTTCCGGCGTGGCGGCGAATATCCAGTCAAGAGCCTGCTGATGGTCGTTGAGCGGCAGAGAGCCGATGAGCACGGGCAGGCCGGAAGGGGTGAAGGGAATATTTGATGTCATAAATTACTTTGACCTTACATGGGCTGGAATCATTCTTATCAAGTTTTCCAAAAACGGCAAACACAAAGACAGCTCCTTGCGGAGCTGTCACCTTGCTGCGGCATCACCACTGCGCCGCCGCTATTTTTTGTTGCAAACCACGGCCTGAGCAACAATCTTCAGGCTCGCCTCGTCGCCGCTGACCCTGACTTCATAGCTGTCAATGGCCGCATGATTCAAGCCTTCATGCGCGTTGCCATACTGTTCCGGGCGAACAGTGGCGACATTGCTGACACCCACATAGAGGTGTGTTGCGCTCATGGCTACAGAACCAGTCATAGTGAATGTCGCTGTCACGCTGCTGCCTTCGTACTTGATTGTCAGCTCGCCGACTTTCACCGCCTGGCTCAGATCATTGCCCGCCGCGCCGCTGTATATCGTCTGGTTCAGCGTCTGTCCTTTGTTTATGCTGATCTGCCAGCCCCAAAGACTGCTGGGCAGGATGTCATCCAGCTCGGTCGGGCCAAAGGCAAATGCTGTCCGGCAGGTTCCGCCAGCATCGCGACAGATAATTTGGCCGCTGCTGTCAATCCCCACCATAAAATCACCTTCATAGCACTGCTGCACGGAGGAGACCGCTGTTGTCATCGCTTCTGCGAGAAACAATGAAGGACTGGAAGAGGTTGTTGGGCAGGAGCATACACCATCCTGCCCTTTCAGACCTGTTGGCCCTTGCGGCCCTTGCGGCCCTGCTGGCCCTTGCGGCCCTGCTGGTCCCGCTATCCCCTGAAGCCCTTGCAGTCCCTGCAAGCCTCTGTCGCCTTTCGCGCCAGTGGGGCCTCTCACACCCGCAACGCCTTGGTCGCCCTTCAGTCCCTGAATTCCCTGCGCACCGGTCGGGCCAGTCAGGCCGCGCTCGCCTCTTGCTCCAGTAGTTCCCGCCGGGCCTCTGTCACCTTTTGCGCCAGTGGGGCCTTTCACACCGGCAACACCTTGAACACCGGTCGTGCCGCGAACACCCGCAACGCCTTGGTCGCCCTTCGGCCCCTGAATTCCCTGCGCACCGGTCGGGCCAGTCAGGCCGCGCTCGCCTCTTGCTCCAGTAGCTCCTGCCGGGCCTCTGTCGCCTTTCGCGCCAGTGGAGCCTCTTGCACCGGCAACACCTTGAACACCGGTCGTGCCGCGAACACCCGCAATGCCTTGGTCGCCCTTCGGCCCCTGAATTCCCTGCGCACCGGTCGGGCCAGTCAGGCCGCGCTCGCCTCTTGCTCCGGTAGTTCCCGCCGGGCCTCTGGCCCCGGCGACCCCTTGGATGCCTTGCGCGCCGGTTGCTCCAGTCAGCCCTCTGTCACCCTTCAAGCCGGTCGGGCCAGTCAGGCCACGCTCGCCTCTTGCTCCGGTAGTTCCCGCCGGGCCTCTGTCGCCTTTTGCGCCAGTGGGGCCTCTCACACCGGCAACTCCTTGAACACCGGTCGTGCCGCGAACGCCCGCAACACCTTGGTCGCCCTTCAGCCCCTGCGCTCCAGTTGGGCCAGTTATTCCTTGCGGGCCAGTCGGACCGATTTTTCCTTGAACGCCCTGAGGCCCTTGCTCGCCGGGTTCGCCTTTTACCGCCACAACATCCCAGCAGCCAACCGGCGCGGCATCATGCAGCGGCTCCACGCCTTCGACAGATTTGCAGCAGGTGTTGACATAACTGCTGCCTGCATACTGCACAATATCGCCAGCAGCATATACACCGCTGGCCTGCCATGCGCCAGCCCACGCGAGACCATCTTGTCCGCAATCTTCTTCCGCATCTGCGCGGCAAACTGCAGCCTGCGCGGCAGCTATATACAACGTGTCGCCAGTATACCTTGAGACATCAACTGTATAGATATCTTTTTTTTTGTCCGTCAGAGAGAGATGCTGATATTTCGCATATTGTCCATGTGCTGTTGTCGGAGCTTTCTTGCTGCTCAAATAAAAATTGGTTTCGCTCATGACAAAGCCTTCCAACATGGAAAACGTCACCGTAAGCTGGTCGCCGTCATACTTTATTCGCAAAACACCAGCGAGAACGCCGGTGCTGAAGTGCCGTTTTTTGCTCACGTTGGTATAAATCGGCGTGGTCAAGCTGGCACCTTTGCTGATGCTGATCTGCCAGCCGCGTTGCCACGGGTTGCCGTCGGGTGTGCTGTTAAATTTTTTCTCTCCGTAGGCAAAGGCTGGCGCGCAATCTGTCTGGTCAGCGTGGAGATCAGCTGCTGCCAGCATGAGTGCCGCCACGCATAATATGGTTAATTTGCTTTTTATTTTCATGGAAGAAGCCACCTCAGGCCGCAGCATTTGATGTTGTCTCCTCCTTTTTCTTTTTAGTTATTATATCCCGTAATATCATTTCAGCACAGAAAAATCATACGCGATCTGTCCGATTTTTATAGATGAATATTCTTTTGCCGTTACCTGTCCAGATAATGGAAATGCGAATGATTCTCATGTCTATTTATGAATGATATTCCCACAATGAAGGACTCATTTCATGCAATCGCAATTGTTCCTCGCGGCTGTTCCGGGCTGGTCTGCAAGCTAATGCGCCGCCAAAGGCCGAGCTGTTTCAACCGGTTGATATTGAAGGATTTCAAACCTCGAAACACAGACTGGTCGCGGGGATTGATACGCAGAGCAACATGGCCTGCCGCAGCCTGCGCCAGCAGCTTCCGCGTCTGCCGCAGCATCAGCCGCGAGCTGATTAATTCGCCAAATGCCGGATGCCACGGCCCGGCCAGCAAGGCGGCTTCCAGCTCTGTTCCGGCTTGCAAGCCTATCCGCACGACACGAATTCCTGCCTGTTCCAACCGCTCTTTCATAAAAGCGGCAAGCACGACCGCCTTGCCAAGACTGAGCGGCCTGTAGCTGTGATTTTCATGCAAATCCGCCAAACCACTGCCCCGCAGCACCAGCAGAGGATAAAGGCGGACAAAATCAGGCCGCAGGGCAAGCACCTGTGCAAGGGTTTGGCGCAGCGAGGACGTGCTGTCTCCGGGCAGGCCGAGCAGAAGCTGGATGCCGACTTCCAGTCCGGCCTGACGCAGCGCAGCAACTGCCCGCTCGGTGTCGGCAGCAACATGGCCGCGCCGGGCGATGGCCAAGACCTTGTCATTCATGGACTGCGCTCCCAGCTCAACTGTGGCGACGTGATACGCTTTAAGAAAGGCAGCTTGCTCCGCATCCATGCAGTCAGGCCGGGTGGAAAGGCGGAGCGACCGCACCTGCCCGGATTGGAGAAATGGCGCGGCAGCGGTCAGCAATTCTTCCTGACGCGAACGGGGCAGGGCAGTGAAGCTGCCGCCGTAAAAGGCGATCTGCGTCGGGCGGCTGGCAGCGTTTGTTCTGGCCAGCCACCTGAGGATTTCCGCCTGCACTGCCGCCGCGTTCACCGGCGGACCGCCCGTTCCGCTGATCTGCCGCTGATTGCAGAACAAACAGCGGTGCGGGCAGCCTTCGTGGGGAATGAAAATGGGAATGATCAGCGGGCCAGACACAGCTCAATTAAACTGAATTGCTTGCAAAAAATGCTGGCAATCCTGCTCAATGCCGCTTGTCTCGTCCGTTCCTGTTTTGTACGCGCAGCCGACGGCGAATATCCGTTCAATTTTCTTGCCGTCAAAGGCGGTCAAGGTTTTCTTGGTCTGCGGCGCGATATGCTGAATGACGCGGCGGTCGTCTTTATCCATCACTTTGCCGGAATATTCGCCTGCGCCGCTGGCAGCCTCGCCCCAGTTGGCGGCGTAGCTTTCTTGGCTGAACGGGCTGGCCTCAAACAACGGCCAAATGGTGTACTCTGCCGGGCTGCCTTTTTGCGGAAACAGCTCGAACAGGACTAAATCTTCAGCCAAAAGCTGATCATTGGCATAGCCGAGATGCAGATGCACAGAAGATTTGCCGCTGATCTTCGGATTGCTGAAAGCAAAGCGGAAATTTTTCAATTGCACCTTCAGATTGCTGCCGTCTCCGTCTTTGGCAATTGCCGCATTTTTGAAAAACGCGGGCAGATAGTGCTCGCCCAAGGCCAGATATTCTGTCCAATCATCCACATCACCCTCGTAACCGACCGACATTTCATCGGTGCTCTCTTTGAGGATGTCGAAGTAATTCAGCTTGAGCGAGGAAGCTGATTTGGCGGTCACATTGCAGAGCGAACCTTTCGGATGCGGCAGACAGTGCATGGTGAGAAAGGTGTTGTTATGCGGACTGAACCAAAGATAATAGGACCATTTTCGCCCCAAGCGGTCTGTCCATGCGCTGCGCTGATCCGGCTCGCCGAAGCTGATGATGCGAACCTTCTCCTTGCCCACATAGCGGTAATAGGGCACGGCTTTCAGCAGGGTGTCCATCAGCAGCTTTGGAGAATCCAAAAAGGTTTTGAGCGGAGTTTTCGGAGCCTTTTCGATCAAGGCCTGCAAGGCAAAATGGAGCGATTCGCCCCGCCAGACATTCTGTTCCGCAGAAATCGGCAGTTTGTCCATGCTGTAGCCGATCATGTCCCATTTTTGGAAATCAGTATTCGGCACCAGCGCGGCAAAACCTTGCGCAATCTGCTGATTGCGCAGCATGTGGCGGAAACGCTCGCCTTGCGGAAAATTTTTGTCTTTGACTTTCTCAGTCAGTTCATTCGAGAGTTTTTTGTAGAACTCATCCAAGGCGTTCTGCGATTTTTCCGCGACATCAGCCAACGGCGCGGGCAGCGGCAGACTGAATATCCAATCCTTGACTGCGGTTTCATCCGTTCCAGCAAGTTCCACTGTGACATTGCGGAGCTGAAACTCGGCCTTATCATGCGCCAAGTTGGCGGCCTCCGCAATCGGCACCGCAATATTGTAATTTTCCCCGGTGTTCGCGCGTTGGACGATCACTCCGGCAACCTCGCCCGCCACCGTGAGCAAGGGGCCGCCGCTGTTGCCGGGCGAGGCTGGTGAGGAAAAACGGATGTTCTTCCACAGTCCATATTCGTGCTCGTCGGTGAATGAGGCCACCTGTCCGGCGCGGTATGAAATACCTTCGCCAAGGGCATTGCCTGCGGAAAAGACGGTGTCGCCAATCTCCGGCACTTTACGGCTGTAGTTGAGCGGCGTGATTTCGGACGGGTACTGCTGCAAGTCAAAAACGAGCATGTCCCGGACGGTTGAATAGCTGCGGATTGCGCCGACTGGATACACCTTGCCCTCGCTGTCGCGGATAAAATAGTTCTTCTGCAAGGTGAAGTGCATCGGGCTGAAGACATGGCCTGCGGTCATCAGCTCTTTGTCGCTGATAAAAAATGCGGTGCCGATGCTGTAGTATTTTTCATTCCGCTCTTTGAAATCCAGTTTATCAAAGGGCAGTTTGCGGTCATACTCAATTTTTTCACTCTCCAGTTTCGGCGTGACCACTTCATAAATGCCATGACTGAGTTTTTTAATCAGTTCCTTGTCAAGGAAGGTGACATTATTTTCCGCCCGGAGCATTCCTGCGGCGGTCAAGGTGATGATGAACGAAAAGGCTGCCGCATGTCGGAGAAGATTCATAGTGTCTTTTGGGTAGGTGCTGAGAGAAAAAATTGTTGAAATTGCCTGCGCATCACATAGCTGAGACCGCTTGCGCCTCCAGCTTGAGCTGCTCCAAAGCCGCCGCCGCCGCCCGCTGCTCGGCCTCCTTCTTGCTGGAGGCCGTTCCGGCTCCCAGCGTCTGGCCGCGAAACTGCACCGAGACGTTGAAGAGCCGGGCATGGGCCGGGCCGTCTTCGGAATCCAGCGCATACTGCGGTCCTTCGTTGTGCCGTTCTTGGAGGATTTCCTGCAACTTGCTTTTGGCATCCGCCGCAATCAGCTTTTCGCCCTGCCGGTCAATCAGCGGGCTGAAATGCCGCCGCACATGCGCCTGCACCGCCTCGTAGCCGCTGTCGAGGAACATCGCTCCGATCACCGCCTCGTAGGCGCAGGAGAGGATGGAGGCTTTCTCCCGCCCGCTGGAGCTGTCTTCGCCTTTGCCCAAGAGCAGATGCTTTCCCAGCTCAAAACTGCGGGCGATGTCGGCCAAGCTGCCCTCGTTGACCAAGGCGGCGCGGATGCGGGTTAATTTGCCCTCGCGCAGGTCTGGAAAGCGGAGATAGAGCAGATGGCCGACCGCCATGTCCAAGGCCGCGTCGCCAAGAAACTCCAAGGTCTCATTGTGCCTGCCGCAGTCCATCCGCTCAAAGGCGAAGGAGCTGTGGATCAGGGCAAGCTGGAGCAGCTCGCGGTCGCGGAAAACATGGCCGATGCGGTCTTGCAGCAGGGTCAGCTGCTCCGCCTGTCTGATGGCAAGCTCTTCAAGCGTGGTTCCCATAGTCCTGTTTGAAAAATTCCGGGCGGGCTGATTTTCCCCTTGTCAAGATCGCCCCGGATGGAGTATAAATTGCCGCACAGCAGGGCGACGTAGCCAAGTGGTAAGGCAGAGGTCTGCAAAACCTTTACTCAGCGGTTCAAATCCGCTCGTCGCCTCCAAAGGACATTCAAGGCCGGTGAAATTCGTTTTCACCGGCCTTTTTTCATGCCGCCGCCAGCGGATATTCCGCCTCAACAAAATGCTTGGCCCCGTCCGGCGCAAGAACGCTGCGATACAGCCGGAAACTGCTCACCGGAAACGGCGGCGTGACGAGCAAGCTGTGCTGAACAAGCCAGCCGCCGATTTTGCTGGACGGAGTTCCGCGCAGCCGGGCCAGCGTCACATGCGGGCTGTATTTGCGCCCTTCCGGCTCCACGCCGACGCGCTTCAGCGCATTTTCAATCTGCCGGTGCAGATGCAGCAGCGGCTCGGATTTCTCCAGCCCTGCCCAAAGCACCTGCGGCTCCTGCCGGGGCGGAAAAAAGCCGACCCCTTTGAGTTCCAACGAAAAAGGCTGGCAGCGCACTGCTGCCAAAGCCTCGCCAATCTCCCGCCGCATTGCTCCGTCTGCCTCGCCGATAAAACGCAACGTCAAGTGGAGCTGCTCGGTCTGCTCCCAGCGTGCGCCGGGCAGGCCGCAGCAGAGCAGGGACAGCTGCTCCTTCACCGCCTGCGGCAGGGCGACAGCGGTGAAGAGGCGCATCAGCTCCGCTCGGACATCGGCACAAAAGGCCGCGCCGTTTCGCCGATATATATCTGACGAGGCCGTCCGATTTTCGAGCCGGGATCCTCCTGCTGCTCCTTCCACTGCGCGATCCAGCCCGGCAGACGGCCCAGCGCGAACATCACCGTGAACATGTTGGTCGGAATGCCAAGGGCGCGGTAGATGATGCCGGAGTAAAAATCCACGTTAGGGAAGAGGTTGCGCTCAATGAAGTACTGATCTTTGAGTGCCACCTCCTCCAGCCGCAGAGCGATCTCCAGCAGCGGATCAGAGGAGTTGGAGTTGAGCGAAGCCAGCAGCTCGTCGCAGGCATTTTTGATGATCTTGCCGCGCGGGTCAAAGGTTTTATAGACCCGGTGGCCGAAGCCGGAGAGCTTGAAGGGGTCGGACTTGTCCTTGGCCTTGTTGATGTACTTCTGGAAATTGCCGCCGTCCAGCTGAATGGCCTCCAGCATGGTGATCACCGCCTCGTTCGCTCCGCCGTGCAGCGGCCCCCAGAGGGCGTTGATGCCTGCGGCGATGGAGGCGTAGAGGTTCACGCCCGCGCTGCCGACCAAACGCACTGTGGAGGTGGAGCAGTTCTGCTCGTGGTCGGCGTGAAGAATGAGCAGCTTGTTCAGGGCCGCCACCGCCTCAGGCCGGATGGTGTACGGCTCCACCGGGCTGTCGAACATCATGTTGAGAAAGTTGGCGCAGTAGCTCAGATCCGGGCGCGGATAGATCAGCGGCTCGCCAAGGCTTTTTTTGTACGAAAACGCGGCGATGGTGCGGATCTTGGAGATCAGCCGGGCGGCGGTCAGATCGAGCGGCGCGGACGGATCGTCGTTCATCTCCGGGTAGTAGCTGCACAGGCTGTTGACCATCACCGACAGAATCGCCATCGGCGGCGCGCCGGGCGGGAAGCGGTCGAAGAAATGGATCATGTCCTCGTGAATCAGCGAGAAGCGGTTGAGCAGGTTCCGGTAGCGCTGATATTCCGCCGCGTTGGGCAGATGGCCGTGCACAAGCAGATAGGCGACCTCGACGAAGAGGCATTTTTCGGCCAGCTCCTCGATAGGATAGCCCCGGTAGCTGAGGATGCCCTTGTTGCCGTCGAGAAAGGTGATCTTGCTGGCGCAGGAGGCGGTGTTCTTGTAGCCGAGGTCAATGGTGGTGCATCCGGTCTGCTGGAGCAGCGTGCTGATGTCTATGGCTCGGTCGCCTTCTGTGCCGCGCACGATGGGCAGGCTGTAGGATTTCCCTTCAATGGTGAGGGTGGCGCAGTCGCCGCTGTGGCTGTCGCTCATGACGGGCACCTCTGGCTGATGTTGACGGATGAAGTTCCCGCCCGCGCCGCAGGGACGGCAGGCGGCGGAAAGATGATGCGCGGCCTGCCCTGTCCGGGTACAATGCCGTGCGGCAAGGGATTGAAAACAGGCGGCGGCGCAGGGCTGCCGACAGAACAGAGCGGGAGCGTCGGACAGGGGCCGATTGTACCGCAGATTCCCGAAAAGATCAAGGCGGAGAACAAAGCCGCCGCAGCCCCGCAGGACAAAGTGACATGCAAGCGCACGGCGTGATGGACGAACTGGAGAAAAAACGGCGGCATATCCGCACCCTGATGCGTTACGCCGTGCCTGACGAGGCGATGGACGCGGCCCTTGACCTGCTGCTCATCTTCCGCGACGACCGCACCGCCTTAGCTGTGCTGGAGGAATTTTACAGTTTCCTGCCGGAGGCCAAGAACGACTGGATCAAAGAGCTGCGCCTTGTCGCCCGGCAGCGGGGCGTGTTCCTCATCGCCGCTGTGGCCTCGGAGGATGCCTACCTCTATTTGGTCTCCAGCGAGGGCATCGAGTTCAACGGCAGCCTGCGCGAAGGCTGGCTTGACCGCAGCCTGCTCGACTTCTTTGAGTTTGCATCCGCCGAAGTCTTCCAGAATGCGGCCAAAGACGTGGAGCAGCTCCCGGAATATCAGCCGCTGCAATTGGATGCCGATCTCTGCCCAGCCTGCCAAGCCGCCACCGGCGAGCCGCACGAGCTGGGCTGCCCGGTGGAAATCTGCCCGTGGTGCGGCGGCCAGCTCATTCATTGCGACTGCCGCTTCGAGCAGCTCGGCGTGGACGAAATGAATGAGCGCGACCTGCTCCGCTTTGAGGTGCTGCTGGAGGAGCAGGGGCGCGTTGCCTACTCCCCGGAGCAGCGGCCCAGCTTTGCCGATGAAGGGCCGGGCGTGGAGTTGGACGAATGACAGCGGCACTGCCTGATCACGGTCTGGGCAGGGTGGTCAGCGGGCCGGGCGTGTCATCACATTGGCTGACACAGTTGAAATTCGCAGGACGGGTGTCACGGGTGCAGTATTTGCGGCCATAGGGATCAGTCAGATCAACCTGTCCGCCCAGCTCCTCTGTCCTGCCGTCGCTCCATGTCACCCGGCAGCGGATGCCATGCCAGAAGTTTGCTTGGCCGCCGCACTGCTCGGCGATTTTCTCATACGGCTTGCCGAAGCATTGCTCCTTGACATGCTGCCACGACGACACTGCGGGCGGGGAAAGCGGCGCAGGTGGCTGCGGCTGTTCCGCAGGCCGGTTTCTGCCATGCCGCGATGACCTCGCTGCGGTCTCTCGTTCCCTGTCCCGTCGTGCATCATCGCGCCGGTCCGAGTCTGGGCAAGGACGGGCCAGATCAGTGCGCGGCTGCCAATCTTCAGCGCAGCGGTCAACTTCGCAGTCTGTCAGCCCCTGCTCGCGGCATCGCCGCACTGCATTGCGCCGGGCCTGCCGTTCGCGGTCAGCAGAATCACCCTGCACCGTCTGTCTGTCGTCACGCCGATCATACCCGGAAGCGGTGCAGACATAGCCTGCGCCTGAACTGGCGCAGCGTTCCTCACAGCGGTCGTGCTCCAGCAGGCAGTCCTCGCAGTTGTTGTATTTCTCCTCGCTGCGGCTGTGGTCAGGTCTGCGCTGCACGGCAAAAACGCCGCAGTCTTGGGCGGCATACGCTGCCGTTGACAGGAGCAGCACGCCGACGGTCAGCAGACAACGTGACATTTTCATGATACGATAGTTCCTCCTATTGGTGAAAAAACATACGGCTCATCGTAAGGGCCGCCGCTGCTTCTGTCAACAGTCCATAATGAATCCTTCTCCTTTGCGCATTCTCCACACCTCTGACTGGCACTTGGGCCGGATGCTGTACGGGCGGCAGCGGCACGAGGAGTTCGCCGCCTTCCTGCATTGGCTGCACGAGACCGCCTGCGCCGAGCAGGTTGACATCCTGCTGGCTGCGGGCGACATCTTCGACACCGCCACGCCGGGCACACGGACCCAGCAGCTTTACTACGACTTTCTCTGCCGGATGGCCGCCTCGCCCTGCCGCCATTTAGTTATCACCGCAGGCAACCACGACTCCCCCTCCTTCCTCAGTGCGCCCAAGGAGCTGCTTCGCCGCTTCGACATTCACGTCATCGGGACGAAAGCAGCTACGCCTGCGGAAGAAGTGCTGCTTCTGCGCGATGCGGACGGCGAGCCGGAAGCTGTCGTTTGCGCTGTGCCTTATCTGCGCGACCGCGACCTGCGCTGCTCTGTGGCCGGCCAGAGCAATGAAGAGCGCGAGCGCGATCTGGCTGAAGGCATCCGGCGGCACTACGCCGAAGTCTGCGCCGCTGCCGAAGCCCTGCGGCAGAGCCTGCCGCGTTCAGTGCCCATCATCGGCATGGGGCACCTCTTCGCTGCTGGCGGCAGCGTGGTTGAGGGCGACGGCAGCCGCAGCCTCTACGTCGGCTCCTTGGCCTGCGTCGAGGCCGACGCATTCCCGCCTGTGTTGGATTACGTCGCCCTTGGCCATCTTCATGCGCCGCAGAAGGTCGGCGGCAGCGAGACCCGCCGCTACAGCGGCTCGCCGCTGGCAATGAGTTTCGCCGATGCAGGCAGGCTGAAAAGCGTCTGTTTGGTTGAGTTCACGGCGGACGGGCCGCAGGTGCGTCTGCTGCCAGTGCCGGTCTTTCAGGAGCTGCGCAGCGTGCGCGGCGCGTGGCCGGAGATCGCCGCCGAGCTGACCCGGCTGCGGGCGGAGCAGCGCAGCATCTGGCTGGAGATCGTTTATCAGGGCGAGGAGATCATCAGCGATCTGCGCGAGCGGACGGAAGCGGCCACGCACGGCAGCCGCTTGGAAATCCTCCGCCTTTGCAACCCGCGTCTGAACGCGCAGAGCCTCAGCCCGGAGGACAGCGAAACGCTGGCTGAACTGAGCCATGAGCAGGTTTTCCGCCGCTGCTTGGACAGCCACGAGGTGCCGGAGACGCAGCGGTCCGGCCTGCTCGCGGCCTATCAGGAAATCACCCGCGAGCTGCTGGAAGCTGACCCGGAGGCAGGGTTATAACGTCAAATGGCAAATTGGGTTACGCTGACCAGTCGTTGTGTTCAAATTCGGCGTGATCAGGTTTGGCAGGTTTGACCTCGCTCATCCGCAGTTTGAGCCATGCCAGCACCTTATCCAGTTCCGTCGCGAATTCCTGCATGGCCTTGCCCCGGTGACTGACCCGGCTTTTTTCTTCCATGCTGACTTCGGCAAAGGTCTTGCCGAAATCTTCGTAAAAGAAAACTGGATCATAGCCGAAGCCCGCCGCACCTTGCCGCTGTTCGGTGATCCGCCCCTCGCAGCGGCCTTCCCACGTCAGAGCCGGGCCATGCGGCACAGCCAAAGAAAGCACACATTCAAACCGGGCCGCGCGGTTGCTCTTTCCCGCCATCTCGCGCAGCAGTTTTTCGCAATTATCCCAGTCCGCAGCATTCTCACCGCTGTAGCGGGCTGAATACACGCCCGGCGCACCGTTCAGCGCATCCACAACCAAGCCGGAATCATCCGCCAGCGCGGGCAGGCCAAGAATTTTGGCATAATGCACGGCCTTCTTGTAGGCATTTTCGTCAAACGTGGCGCCGTCCTCAATTGCCTCCGGCATCGGCCCAAAATCTTTCAGGCAGCGGACATCCACCGGAAATCCTGAGACCAACGCTTGCAATTCCTTAACTTTATTCTGATTGCTGGTGGCCAGCACAATAATGTTGTCCATGATTTTTCCTCCTGCGGGCAGTTCGTTCCGCGCCGCCATAATCTTGCAAAACACCGTCTGCCGTATTGTCGGCCCGTCCGCATCTTACCTGATGCGGCGTGACTTTGCACTCGGTTCAGAGAGAATCTCCTGAACATGCGGTGTCTCTGCCGCGCCAGAAAAGGCTATTTTTCAGGCGGCAACTTGGGTTATAATACAACGCGGTATGCAATGAGACTGGGTTGCGGGCGCACGAATTCGCTGCTGTTTCTTCCGCCCGCAGACAGACTTTTTCTTCGTTCCTTTTTTCATGTGACACGTGCATTCCAATGCGACCAAGTGTGCCTTTCTACAGACAGCTGCGGTTCAGCATGATCATGACGGTGCTGCTGCTCGTCACCATGATCAGCGGAACCAGCATTCTGATCAGCTATATCGCGACAGGGAAAAAAATCGAAAGGGATGTGTTCAGCGATTTTTCCAGCACCGAGGACGTGGTTGACAGCTGCCTGAGCATCTACAGCCGGTATCTCCGAACCGTCACCGTGGCGGCGGAAGAAAAAGTGCGCCTGCGGCGGAAGCTCGAAGGCAACAGCAGCTGGCTGCCGTCAGAGGAAGATATCCTGGCAGAGGAACGGAACCACACGATTGATATCTTGTTCTTCACCCTTGGCGATGGCCGTTTAGCCGCAGCGTCCCAAGCGGGCCGCCGCGATGCGGAGCTGCTTGCCGCTGATCCCACGGTCAAAGAGCAGATTGCCAAAGCCAATCAGTTCACTGCAATTGTGCTGACCAATCCTGCCAGCAACAGCTCTGAGCAAAAAAAGTTCTTCCTTCTTGTCGGCACCCCGGCACTTGAAGCTGGCGCGGACAGCGGCATTGCGGTCGGCGGCTATGTCTTGGACAGCAGCTTTCTCAGCCGCCTGCCGCTGCACCGCCGCACTGGGGTCAGTTTGGTCAGCGACAACATGGTGTTGGCCAGCAGCCTGCCGCCCGAACTGTACGGCGGCGATGCGGGCAGCCCCCCCTTTTACAACTCCACAAGCCAGCTCCCCGGCGCGCTCGACCTGATCTACGAAAGCTCATTCTTTAGAGAGCGGATGTATTTAAAAACAAAATATATTCCGTTTATGAAGGACAGGGGGAGCAATCTGCTGGTCATCTCTCATCCAGCCAAGTTGATTTTGGCGACACGGGAGGAATTCGGCCAGCATTTTATTATCCTCTTTTTTATCGGCTTCTGTTCGGCATTGATTTCTGTGCTGTTCATCACCGGCTCGGTACTGAATCCGATCAACGACCTGCAGCGGCTGGTGCGCAATATCAGCGAAGGCAAATTGGACGACCGAATTGACACCAGTGTGAGCAATGAATTCACCCCGCTGATCCTCCAGTTCAATACGATGCTGGATAGGATACAGCGAAACGATGAGCTTCTGAAAGAGCGGGTCGAAGCGAAGACCAAGGAGCTGCAACAACAGAATATTTTCATTGACAACCTCCTCCGTTCTTCGCAAATCATGGCCATTGCCGCCACCGACATGGATATGAATATCACGTATTTCAATCCGGTGGCGGAGCGACTCTTCGGATATGCGGCTGGTGATATCATCGGCAAAAAAATAACCAATTTCAGCACGCATGTCAAAGATCAGGAAGAGGTGTTCCGCCGCCTGATCGAACAGGCTTTGGAAAAAGGGGCGCATACGTTCACTATCAGCACTGCGGACAAAATCACGTATGATCTGTCGGACAGCAACGGCCATGCGCCGAAACATAACGGCAAACCCTGCCAGACCATCGAGATATATCTGTCGCCGATCCGGGCGGCGCAGCAGGAGAGCGGCAGCCAGAGCGTCACCGGCCTGATGCTGATGGCTCAGGACATCAGCAAGGCCAGAGAGATGGACGAGCGCCTTCATGCCGCCCTTGCCGAGCTGCAAGTGATCATTGACAACACCATGCTGGGCATGATTCTGCTGCAAGATGGCCGGATCGTTCGGGTCAACACCACCTTTGAACGCATGTTCGGCTGCGCTTTCGCGGAACTGCGGGAAATGCTGTGGCCGGTGTTCTACAGCTCAGTTTTTGCGGACAAAGAGGCAGAATGCTGGGACGGCAGCGGCAGAATGCACTATCTGTTCAGAAGGAACGGGAAGGACGGTGAGCAGCCAGAGCCTTTCTGGTGCAAACTGCGCCAGGTTGCCATTGACGACGATCAGCAGGAGCTGCGGCGCGAGCTGCTGCTGTTTGAGGATATGAGCAGTCAGAACGAGATGTTTGAGAAAATTCAGCGTCTCAGCCAAGCGGTGGAGCAAAGCTCGAATTCCGTGGTGATCACGGACACCGAAGGGGTGATTGAATACGTCAACCGCACCTTTGTCAAGCTGACCGGCTATCAGGCCGGAGAAGTGATTGGCCGCAGTTTGGCCATGCTTGCCCCGGACGAACGCAGCGCGGCAGCGTATGAAGCCATGCGGACTTCGGCTATGGCCGGACAGGAATGGACTGGCGAGTTAGTCAACCGGAAGAAGAACGGCGAGCTGTACGAGGAAAGCGTGGTGGTCTCGCCGATCCGCAATGAGCAGAACGAAATCACCCATTTTGTCGTCACCAAAGAGAACATCACCGACCTGAAGCGGGCGCGGGAGCAGGCCGACGCGGCCAACAAGGCCAAGAGCGAGTTTCTCGCCAAGATGAGCCACGAAATCCGCACGCCGATGAATTCGATCATCGGCATGACAGAGATACTCCTCGACAGCAGCCTGCCGCCGGAGCAGCGTGGTTATCTCGAAAACGTCAACAGCTCGGCCTCGGTGCTGCTTTCCCTGATCAACGACATTCTTGATTTTTCTAAAATCGAAGCCGGACGGCTGGAATTGGACAGTCATCCGTTCAGCATCCGCCATTTGGCTGAAGAGATTGTCGCCACGCTGAAAATTCTCACCGATCAGAAAGGGATTGAGCTGCGGCTGGCCGTGCGTGAGGAAGGTGTCTGCTCGGTGCTGGGCGACTCCCTCCGCATCCGGCAGGTGCTGCTCAATCTCGTCGGCAACGCGATCAAATTCACCCGCAAAGGGTATGTGGCCTTGGAAATTGATGTCCATCCCTTTGATGAGGGACATTGCGCGGCGGATTTCAGAATCATTGACACAGGCATCGGCATTGCCAAGGAGCAGCAGGAAAAAATCTTCGCTGATTTCACCCAGGCTGACAACTCCATCACCAGAAATTACGGCGGCACCGGCCTTGGCTTGTCCATCAGCAGCCATTTGGTGCAGATGATGGGCAGCAAAATTGAGCTGGACAGCGAACCGGGCAAGGGCAGCACCTTTTCCTTCTCTCTTCTGCTGGAAGACGGCGGAGCCAGCGCGGCGGCAGACATGCTGCGGCAGGAGGAGGAAATCAATCCCATCGGCAGACGGCTGGACATCCTTTTAGTTGAAGACAATCCGGCCAATCAGCAGCTTGCGGTCATTTTGCTGGTCAAGCAGGGGCATCAGGTCACAGTGGCCAGCAACGGCGTGGAAGCCTTGGTCTGTCTGAGCAAGCACAGCTATGATATAGTTTTCATGGACATGCAGATGCCGGTGATGGACGGCCTCACGGCCACGAGATTCATCCGCAGCTTTGAGCAGGGACATTCGGTCGAGCTGCCTCATGATCTGCTTGGCATCGCTGATCGGCTGCTTGAACGGCTGGCAGGCAAGCATTTGCATATCATTGCCGTCACAGCCAATGCGCTTCAGGAAGACCGTTTTGTCTGTCTTGACGCAGGCATGGATGAATATTTGAGCAAACCCTATAAAAAAGCTTCTATGCTGAGAACGTTGCAGCATTTTGATCAAGGCGTGCAGCTTCAGGCTGCCGGGCCGCCCTCATCAATCCCAGTCACGGAGCCTGTGTCTCCTGTGCTTGTGGAGGAGCAGGCCGTCTCGCTGCAATCCGTCAGAGCGCACCTCATCAAGCAGTTTGAGCTGGAAGCCAATGACGCAGATGAGGTTTTGTCCGCCTATGCCGCCTCGCTCAAGGAAAATCTCAGTCATCTTAGCGAGATGATCAATAAGGGGCAAGGCATTGAAGCAGGCCGTCAGGCTCATGCCCTCAAAGGCAGTTTGCTGAATCTTGGTTTGGATGAGCTGGCAAACACCGCCTTAATTTTGGAAAAAGAGCTGCCCAAGCAGATTGAAGCCCAGCACCGGAAAATGGCAGCCCAGCTTGCCGCCGCGCTGCGGGAGTTGATCGCATGATGCCGCCGCTGATTACCTTCATCGGCTGGCATAGCTGCGGCAAGACCACGCTGGCCGCGCAAGTCGTCCGGCTGCTCAAAGAACGCGGCTGGCGGGTCGCTGTGGTCAAGTCAACCAAAGACAGCGGCCTCTTTCCTGATCAGGCAGGCACAGACACCGCCATTCATCGGCAGGCAGGGGCAGACGCAGTGGCCTTGGCCGCGCCGGACCGCCTCTGCATCACTGTGGACAATCAGGCGAAAGATTTGGCGGCCATCGCCCGCCGTTTTTTTGCGGACATGGACATCGTCATCGGCGAAGGCTTTAAAGAAGCAGAGAATGTGCCAAAAATTGAGGTCTTTCGAGGCCGTGGCCCGCGCCTGCGCGGACAGGTGCCCGATGTGATCGCTGTGGCTTCCGACTGCGAGTTGCCAGAGGAAGACTGTTTCGGTCTGCATGAACACAGCCGACTTGCTGATTTTATTGAAGAGCGTTTATTGCGGAAGAAACAAGGACAACAGGCCGCCGATTCTGCGCCTGCGGTACGGAAGGCAAAAAAACTGGCTGGGGGACAGGGATTCGAACCCCGATAAGCGGAGTCAGAGTCCGCTGTCTTGCCGTTAGACCATCCCCCAGCAGGGATGGCATGAAGATAAAAAAAAATGAGCCGGATGTCAAGTAAAAATTATCGGCTCAAGACATCGGCAGAGCCTGCCTCTTTTCCCCTGCTCCACCGACGCGCAACTTAAACCCGGCTTATGCCCCTTTCTTCGGCTCCTCCGGCGGAGGAAGCGGAGCCTGCGGTATCTTGGAGCCGTGACATTCATAGCAGTTTTTCTGGCCGGTGATGCCGTGCAGCTTGCCGCAGTTGAATTCGCTGTTAGACTCGTATTTGCCGTCTTTCCAAGTATTCAGCAGCTCAACAGCCTTGCAGGCCACGCTGGCGGTGAGGCGGGCGCAGCGGTCTTTCCGCTCTGGGCTGACCAACGCCTTGTTCGCCGCCTTCATCCACTTGCCTACAGAAATATGGCAGAGCGGCGAGTTGCTCACAGTTTTAGGCAGCTCTGTGGTAACTTTCGGATTTTTCGGCATATACACCGGCATCAAGGTCTGCGAATACCATTCCATGATATCAATGCACATGTTATGGGCGATGGTGTTGTCGCTCAACGGCTTGCGCGGGCCGATGATCAGGCTGAACACCATGTTGGCTCCTGCCGGTGCGCCGCAGATGGTGCCCCAGCCTGCTTGGCCGCCTTCGAGATAAACATAGGCATCAATCGGGAAGGATTTATACGGCTCACCGACTTTCTCGCGCAGCTGGCCGAAAATGCTGCTGATCACTGCCGCGCCGCAGAAGACCCTGTACCATTCTTCGTAAGCAAGGGCCGCAGTTTTTTCAGGATCAAGTTTTTCGTAGGGCCACGGCCATTTTTCGGTGGAGCCGTCTTTGGCCGCAGCCGGGCTGATCAGGCCGCCGATGTGGCTGATGGCCGCGCCCGCTGCCAGCGCGCCAGTGCCCGCCAGAATCTGCCGTCGTGACACGCCTTCCGTGACCACTTTTTCTTCCACGGTCGCAACCTCCCCTTGATTTACCTTTTTTTATTGAAAACGCTCCCGCTTGATACTGGCGGCCACGCTTTATCTGCTATAAAACAAAATGCTTTCCGCGACTCAAACTACCGCAGAGTGCTAATCTCGTCAAACAAAAAAGCAGCCTTGCTAAAAAATAATGAGAGTCATTCTTGTTTCATCTCTCTTTGGGGTGCCGCCAGAAAAGATAAGTTTGTTCAATTTCGTAATAACTAAACAGAATTGTTAAAAATAACAAACAATATCTTTGCTGCGCACTGCGCTGAATACATTGCACAACAACAAGATGCCTGTGTGGCACAAATTTTGCAACGGAAACTTGAAGACCACCTGTTTCATTTTTCACAGAGGAAAAACTATGAGCGCGGTGCTGCTGAAAGAGCGGGAAAATCAGGTTCATGTCAAGGGTGAGAAACCCTTCAACATCGTCTGCAACAAGGACAGCCTCGCCGGGGCAGTCAGTCAGCGGGCCTGCGTTTTCTGCGGCTCGCGGGTGGTGCTTTATCCTATCGCCGATGCGTTGCATCTCGTGCACGGCCCGATCGGCTGCGCGGTCTATACTTGGGATATTCGCGGCGCGCTCTCCTCCGGGCCGGAGCTGCACCGGCTTTCCTTCTCCACGGATTTGCAGGAGAAAGATGTCATTTTCGGCGGCGAGAAAAAGCTGCGCCGCGCCCTGCTGGAGCTGATCGCCCGGCACAGCCCGAAGGCGGCCTTTGTCTATTCGACCTGCATTGTCGGCATCATCGGCGATGACTTGGAGGCGGTCTGCAAGGCGGTTGCGGCGGAAACCGGCATTCCGGTGATTCCGGTGCAGTCGGAGGGTTTCAAGGGCAACAAGCGGGCTGGCTATCAGGCCGCCTGCGAGGCGATGTTCCGCTTGATCGGCACCGGCGGCACAGAAGGTATCTCCAAATACTCCCTCAACATTCTCGGTGATTTCAATCTGGCCGGGGAAATCTGGATGGTGCGGGAATACTATGAGCGCATGGGCTTGCAAGTGGTGGCCAACATCACCGGCGACGGGCGGGTCGCAGACATCTGCCGAGCACACGGCGCGGCACTGAACGTGGTGCAGTGCTCCGGCTCGACCATGCAGTTAGCGAAGATGATGGAGGAAAAGTACGGCACGCCCGCCATCCGGGTTTCGTATTTCGGCATTGAGGATATGTCCGAGGCGCTTTACGACATCGCCCGCTTCTTCAAAAAGAAATATCCCGACGATCCCGAAGCGGACCGGATCATGGAGCGCACCAAAGCCTTAGTGCAGGAGAAGGTGCGCGATCTGGTGCCGAAGCTGGAGAAATACCGCAAGGCCTTGGCCGGAAAAAAGGCGGCGATTTACGTCGGCGGCTCGTTCAAAGCCTTTTCATTAGTCAAAGCCTTCCGCCTGATCGACATGCAGGTGGTGATGGTCGGCTCGCAGACCGGCACGGAGGAGGACTACCGCGAGCTGGAGGCGATCACCGATCCGGGCACGGTCATCGTGGATGATGCCAACCCGCTGGAGCTGAACAATTTTCTCAAGGAAAAAGGCGTGGACATCTTTGTCGGCGGGGTCAAGGAGCGGCCCATCGCCTACAAGCTGGGCATCGGCTTCTGCGACCATAACCACGAGCGCAAGGAGGCACTGGCCGGTTTTGAGGGGATGCTCAACTTCGCCAAGGAGGTGTATTCCTCGGTGATGAGTCCGGTCTGGCGGTTTGTGCCGAGAAAAGAGGCGGGCTGAAAGTTTTGCTATTACTCAACCCAAGTTGTGGCCTATAACATCGTTTTTTTCGATGCCATAGGCCAATATGAACAAAAACACTTCAATTCCATGCTCTCCTCCGTGTGCGGTTGTATTTGCGCCGGTCAGCAGAAATATATAACACATGCGGGGAGGCATGGATTTTTCAAAATTTACAGGTCACAACTTGGGTTAACAGGCTACAGAAATGAGTCGAGAATCAGCAAGGCGATGCCGACGGCCAGCGTGGCGAGCTTCCACGGACGGATGCATTCTTTCATTTGGTCAGCGTTGATTAGTTGCAGACCAACTTTTTCTTTTTTCCTTATTAGATAGCCTTGTCAGCCGGGCATGAACCTTAAGCTGCGCCATATCAAGCAAATCAGCTTGCGGAATCAGATACAGGTCAAACGGTTCAGATTCTCCTTCGACAAGATACAGAAAATAATCTCTGTCACGCTGCATCGCTTCTGTTTCATTAGCTGTTAGCTGGAGCCAGCTACTTCCTCTTTTCTTTTTCCATTTCACCTCGATGTGTCTCTCGCCGCCGCTTGCTGCATCCTTGCTCAGAAAATCATACCCTGGATTTTCTTTTGCCTTCTCAGGTAAACGGCCTTTATCAATTTCAAATTGATAAACAAAATCTTCCGCTTCATTTTCAAACAACATGACAACTCCTTCGTTTGATTGTTTGTCTCAAACGCTTCGGTAGTGGATAAAATCCGTTGACAGCAAGCGACAACTATCTGTTATCAAAGAAACAGGCCGTGCTTTTCAACTGGTTTAGCCCACCACCAACGCTTCTTTACAGCATGCGGCAATGCGCATTCACCCTATCATACCAGCCCGGATGAAAAAAGCATCCCTGATTTTCGCTGCCTGCGGAAAGGGCAAAAAAAACGCCCGCTGGCTTGCGGAAGGCCAGCGGGCAAGGAGAGAAGAAACAAACAGCGGTGCAACAGAACAGCAGCCGCTTCAGGCCGGACAGGGCGCAGGAGCGGCGGGGAACAGCAGGCCCGGAAGGGAAACAGGCAGTCTCTTCTTCCGGGGTTTGGCCGGGGTGAGAACATGGGGCTGACCCGGCTTGCGGAACTCGACATATTCCCAGCAGTCCGGCGCATCAGCGACCGCCTTCATCAGGCTGTGGTGCAGGGCGTGGCCGGAGCGGCTGGCGATGACGTGGCCGAGGATCGGGCTGCCGAGCAGGGCCAGATCACCGATCAGGTCTAAGACTTTGTGGCGGACAAATTCGTCCTTGAAACGCAGGCCGTCCTCGTTGAGGACGCTGCGGCGGTCCCAATGAATGGCGATGACGTTTTCCAAGGTGCAGCCGAGGGCGAGACCGTTGCGCCACAGCTCCTCGACCTGCTCGACAAAACCGAAGGTGCGGGCCTGGGCGATTTCGCGGGCAAAGCGGGCGTGGCTGAGGTCGAGCGAATAGCTCTGGTCGCTGATCAGCTCGGTGCCGAAGCTGATGCTGCCGGTGATTTTGAAGCCGTCGTGCGGCTCAATGCGGATGAATTTGTCGCCGGAAACGCAGGAGACCGGCTTGGTGAAGCGGATGACTTTGCGCAGGCTGCGCTGCCGTTTCCGGCCAGCGGCATCAAGGAGCTGCACAAACGGGCCTGCGCTGCCGTCCATGATCGGCACTTCGTGGCCGTCCAGCTCAATCTCGGCGTTGTCTATGCCCGCGCTGTGCAGGGCGGCCATCAGGTGTTCGGTGGTGGAGACGCGCTCTTTGCCGCTGCCGAGCGTGGTGGCGAGCGTGGTGTCAACAATCTGCTCCATCCGGGCCGGAATGGCGTTTTTTTTGCCCAGATCGCTGCGGAAAAAATGGATGCCGCTGTTTTCCGCCGCCGGTTTGATGGTCAAATTCACGGCCTTGCCGGAATGGAGACCGATGCCGCAGCAGCTAACCGGTTGCGCCACTGTGTGCTGATGCGGGTCTACGTTGAACGCCATGCTCTTCACCATGTTTGTTTTAACCTCGTCTCTTTCTTTGTAGCACGTTCTCATGCAAAAATCCGGCCAAAAATTTGTTTTTTTGCATTTGACGGAAAAGGAGAACGGTTCTCAAGAAGATACAGGCAGATAAAAACAAGGGCCGCAGCAGCGGGCTACGCAGGCGGTCTGTGGTAAAAAGAACACAGTAAAGATTTGCACTCGAAGCTGTGGTGTTTTTGCCACAGTCACTGCGGCAGCCGCCGGTTTTTTCCGCCTACCCGTTCCAGAATCAGCTTGTCCAAGCTGGATTCCGGCGCGGACTGCATCAGCACGCCGTAGAGCGGCAGCGGCAAAGCCAGCCCGCGCAGCTTGACCAAATCCTTTTCCGTGCAGAGCAGGCAATCGGCACCAGCTTTCTCCGCTGCCTGAACAAGCTGGCGCACGGCCTGCTCTTTGTAGGCGTGATGATCGGGCAAGGCTTTAAAGTCCGCAGGCTGGACAGCAAGCTGCTGCAAGTTTTTTTGAAAACCCTCTGGCCGGGCGATGCCGCAGAAGGCGAAGCAGCGTCGGCCTGCCAGCTCACTTGCCTGCGCAGGCATTCTCCGGCCATCTTTCACTTGCCGGACCAGCCCTGCCGGGCGGCTGCCGCTGAAAAAGACCGGCCTGCCGGGAAATTTGTTTTCCAGCAAGTGCTTAAAACGCACGGCCCGTTCGATGTTGCCTTCATCCGCGCCGGTGAGAACAAAAGCATGAGCGCGGTAGAGAGCACGCACCGGCTCGCGCAGGTCGCCGCCGGGAAACACCCGCGAATTGCCCGCCAGCGTGTCCGCGTTGAAGAGCGCCAAATCCAAATCACGGCGGATGGCGAGATGCTGAAAGCCGTCATCCAGCAGCAACACATCCGCGCCCATTTCCACCGCTTTTTCCGCAGGCAGCCGCCGGACAATCCCGGTCAGCACCGGCACGCCGGGCAGGGTTTCTGCCAACATGCGCGGCTCATCACCGACATAGCCCGCATCCAAGAGCGGCCTGCCGCCGTCGGAAACAATATTGATCCGCTCCTTGGTCGAACCGCCGTAGCCCCGGCTGATCACTGCCGGGCGGAAGCCGTTCGCCAGCAGCAGACGGGCGGTGTGCTGCACCAGCGGCGTTTTGCCGGTGCCGCCCAGCGTCAGGTTGCCGATGCTGATCACCGGCACATCAAAAGTGTGCGAGGCGAAGACCCCGTTGGCGTAAAACTGCTCGCGCAGGCGCATGGCGAAGCTGTACAACGGCGAGAGCGGCCTGCCAAGGGTCTGATAAAAATTCCGGTTCATGTGCGCCTCCGCCTGAACGTGCAGTTTTCTGGTGCATTTTTGCTGATGGTGTGAAAAGATAGCAGATTGCGGCCTGCTTTGCAACGCGGGCATTGACAAGACATTCTTTTCCAAGGAGGAACACTGTGAAGATTTGCGCAAAACTGCTCCCTTTTCTGGCTGCCGCAGCATTGGCTGCCAACGCCTTTGCCGCTGACAGCGAACCGGCTCCGATTAAAATCGGCGTGGCCGGGGCGCACAGCGGCGATCTCGCTTCCTACGGCATTCCGGCCATGCGGGCGGCGGAACTGGTGGCCGAGAGCATCAACGCCAAGGGCGGCATCAACAAGGCCAAGATTGAGCTGGTGATTGAGGACGATGTCTGCAAACCGGAAGTGGCGGCGAACACCGCGACAAAGCTCGTTTCCGCCGGGGTGAAATTGGTCATCGGCCACATCTGCTCCGGTGCGACAAAAGCGGCATTGCCGGTGTACACCGAGGCGGATGTGATCGTCATGTCGCCATCCGCCACGGACAGCGACATGACCCTGAGCGGCAAATATCCGACCTTTTACCGCACCATCGCCCCGAACAACGCCCAGGCCAAGGCGATTGCCGATTTCACCGCAGACACCTTGAAGGCGCAGAAAATCGCCATCATTCATGATAAAGGCGATTACGGCAAAGGGCTTGCGGAAGACGCGCAGAATGAAATCCGCAAAGGCGCACTGGCCGAAGTGGTGCTTTTTGAGGGCATCACGCCAGGCGCGGTGGATTATTCGGCCATTGTGCAGAAAATCAAAATAGCCCGCGCCGATGCGGTGATTTACGGCGGCTATCACCCGGAAGCCTCGAAGATTGTCACGCAGATGCGCAAGAAAGGGCTGAAGACGCTGTTTGTTTCGGACGACGGGGTGAAGGACAATTCCTTCATCAAGATTGCGGGCGATTATGCGGAAGGCGTGTACGCCACCGGCCCGGCGGATGTGTCCAGCAATCCGGTGACGAAGCAGTACCGCAAGGCGTATGCGGACAAATACGGCGGCGAGCCGGGCGCGTTTTTCGACAACGCGGTGGCGGCGGCCATTGCCTTGACCACTGCGGTGGAGAACGCGGGCGGCTCGACGGACAAAAAAAAGGTGGCTGCGGAACTGCACAGCAAGATTGCGGCCACGCCCTTTGGCGAGATCAAATTTGACGAGCGCGGCGACGCGATTGGTGTCGGCTACACCATGTACACGGTCAAGGAAGGCAAGTTTGTGCAGGTGGAGTAAGGGGTTGCGGTAGGGGCGGTTCGCGAACTGCCCTTGCTTGTTGCAGCAGTTGTGTTAAATAACTTGGTAGTGGGTTAAATCCGTTGCTCAGGCGTTTTCTGAGTATCGTCCATTCTCAAAGTAATATTTGTTGATATAGCTGAAGCACTATAAAATGACACCATACTGAACCACACAAAACAGATGGCCTATTCAATAGATTTTCGTCGGAAGGTTTTGGAGATTAAAGAGCGGGATGGCCTGAGTTTGGAG
>NZ_JBLWEN010000008.1:0-103382 GCF_048287415.1 Candidatus Electronema sp. JM | reverse complement strand
TGCTTTGTCAAAGGAATTTCTTGGGTTGAGGCAAAGACTTCCATCATCCGCAACGCTGTTCGGGCCTATTTGGCGAAACCCATTTATACGCTTGATCACATCAACCTTTATGCAACTGCGTCTACATCTTGTTTGGTTTGAAAATCACGATAGCGATAGGCAAGAACAAATCCGGAAAGAATAAAAAAAAGAGTCATCGCTAATGCCCATTGGTCTATAATTGGTTGAATTATAAACAAAGAATTAATCTTCCCAAAATGGATACTTGAATGAAAAATAAGCACCCAAAAAGCTGCGACAAAACGAATTGCATTTATAACAACAAATTCTTGTTTTCTGTAGTAAAGTATTGTTTGCCATGATTGCAATCTCCATAAGATGGAAAGGATTTACGCAGTATTAAACTGCGTAAATCCTATGTTATATTGGAGGATATTTTTCTATTGAATCAGAAAAAGCTAAAAAAAGCACACTAAAAGAACAAGCGCACCTTTTTTGCCGCCACCTTACTTCGGCGCAATCCCCATTTCCTTCTCCTTCTCATGCACCGCCATCCGGGTCTTGATGACCGTGTCCGGGATCAGGGACATGGAGTCAATGCCCTCCTCGACAAGGAAGGTGGGGAAGTCTGACGGCCCCTGGCCGCAGATGCCGATCTTGCGCCCGCGCCGCTTGGCGGTCTTGATCACCATGCGGATCATCTCCTTCACCGCCGCGTGCCGCTCGTCAGCAATGCCGGTGAGCAGGCCGGAGTCGCGGTCAAGGCCGTAGGTGAGCTGGGTCAGATCGTTGGAGCCGATGGAGAAGCCGTCGAAGATGTCGGCAAACGCATCAGCGCAGATGACGTTGCTCGGAATCTCGCACATCACGTACAGCTCAAGGCCGTTCTCGCCCTGCACCAAGCCGCACTCACGCATGACCTGAATGACCTTCTTGCCCTCTTCCGGCGTGCGGCAGAAGGGCGCCATCAGCTTGATGTTGGTCAGGCCCATGTCGTTGCGGGCTTTGAGCAGGCCCTTGCACTCCAGCTCAAAGGCAGGCCGGTACTTCGGATCGTAGTAGCGGGACGCGCCGCGCCAGCCGATCATCGGGTTCTCCTCTTCCGGCTCATAGAAATGGCCGCCGACCAAGTTGGCGTACTCGTTGCTCTTGAAGTCGGAGAGGCGGACGATGACATCTTTCGGATAGAAGCCAGCGGCGATACGGCCCACGCCCTCAGCCACCTTGTCAATGAAGAACTGCTTCTTGTCGGCGTAAGCCCCGGTCTTCGCGTCAATCTGGCGGACAACTTCCTGCTTCTGCGATTCCCTTATTTATGATCGCTGTTATTTCTGCCTTCAGTTCCGGCAGCGACTCCTCAATGGTGCTCCAAAGGATTTCTACTTCCGTATCCCAGTAATGATGAACCAAGCGGTCTCTCATTCCAGCGATTGCCCACCAAGGCACTGCTGGATGCGCTTTGACAATGTGTTCTGGAATTTTTTTGACCGCCTCGTCGATGATTTCAAGCTCTCATTCTACAGCGCGGATGGTCTTTTCTTCATGATAGAACTGCTCGAAATTCATTCCCGCAGTGAAGCGTTCAACAGCGTTGATGGCCTCAAGAATATCGTCAAGAAAGAGAGGAGCACGCCGAACGCTCACAGATAAATAACCTCATCAAGGATATGCTGCCGAAGCTGCGGTTTTAGTCCCTTGCTGGTGACAAGATCAACCTTTAGGCCAAGCAGGTCGCTCAACATATTTTCCATCTCGATCAGTGCAATCAGACTTGGTGCTTCTACGTAATCAATCAGGACATCCACATCGCTTTCGTTGCGCTGTTCTCCTCGGACATAGGAGCCGAATATTCTCAATTTGCTGATTTTGTATTTGTTCTTCAGCAGAGATTTTTGTTCGGTCAGGCAACGTTTGACAGCATCAAGCGAAGTCATGGCGTTTTCTTCTTTGGCGGAGAGTTCTCTTCCTACTTCTCAATTGGCGGCTTCCATGCAGAAAGCTACCGCAGAACGCAGCCCGGCGCAACTGTTTTTTGGCAATGGAGAAATGCCTCTTGACAGCGGCGAGAAAGAGAGTTAAACCGGGCAGGAAGCAAAGTTCAGGTCAGCGGGAAAAAGTGGACAGGGCTGCGGAAGAAATGCGCGGCTCCGCTAAACGAAAGAGCTTCTGCTCTTTTGAAAAGCACAGGTACTCGCTCAAAGAGAAGAGCTACATTTTTCGAGAGAGGTCTTCCTCTTTTAAATAGGAAGCTCGATTTTCTTTCGAGAAGCATATCTATTGGCAAAAAATGATGTTCGCTTTAAAAAAGTAGTCTCTCATTTTAGAAAAGAAGAGGTTCTATTCAAACAAGGAACTGTTCTCTCGTGAAAGGAAGGCAGCGCAGTAACAAATTCATGCTGTGCTGCGGGCAGCGGGCCGTCTCTTTTGACGAAAGAGCTTGAACACACAACGCAAGGAGGCTGCAATGATTGGCGGAAGCATACCCAAGCTGCTTCAGGAAGCGGGGGAAATCAAAAAGGCTCTGGAAAAGATCAGCGCGACGCTGCCCGCCGGGATTTCGGCGGCGGAGATGGGAGCGAAGATCATTGCGCTGGAAAACGTGATCAGCGAGATAGACTCGGTGAATGCGGATCGGACACGCTTGATCAATTCCAAGGGCGATCAGGCCGGGACGTTGAGTGATTTCATCGTCCAAGTGCGGCTTGCGGTCAAGGCGGTGTGCGGCCCGGACTCCTCTGAATACGAGATGGTCGGCGGCACGCGGGCAAGTGACCGGAAGAAGCCGAAGAAGAAGAGCGGGGAGACGGAGTGAGGGTGATGAGGGACGGGGGATCATTTTGAATGTATTTAACTTTCCCCGTCCTTCCTTTCTTCTACAGCCTGCAAGCGATTGTTCTGCAACCACTCAACAAAATCAGAGAACATCATCTCTTCAGTCAGCACCATGCTGGTTTTATCGTCCAAATGAAGATGCGGGATGTTTTCGTCTGCATGTTCTTTGCCGATCTTGCCGTATTTCATGCGGATGGCCCGTGGATCAGGAGCATTGTCAAATCCTGCTTCTACGCGGTTTCCTTGCAGAACGTAATAGCGGTACTTTCGCAGCTTGTCGCTGAACAACTCGGTGATGAGAATCTTGCATGAACCATATTAGCCATGAAGCTGCAAGATTGCCCGTTCTGGCGTGCAGTCCTGCTCATGCGCACAATTTTCAAAGATGCCTGCCGCTGTTGTTATGACAGCAGCAAAATACTCTGCAATTTTCTCGTCCAATCATTTATTCCTTTCTCGCAGAATTCCCAATCAGCTAAGTCAGACTCCCAGAGTTTGCTGATGCTGCTCTCGACCTGATTGATGTATTCTTCATCCTCCGCTGTGCACTGGGAAAAGGTTTTGTAATCTCAGCCGTATTTCAGCCGGAACAGCTTTTCTTTCTTCTTCAGGCCAGCAATCTTGGCGGCAATTTCATCAATCAGGTAGCGTTGCAACGCGGCATCAACTGCTGATTGGAGGTCATCGTTGAATGAAGGCAGCAGTTCAGCGTAGTTTTTATTTATCAGCACCGAACTTTCTTTAATTGCTTCCATTTTTAATAATCTTCTTTAAATAACTATAGATCGATAATGTCGTAGAATATACTTATTGACATGTTATAATTATATTTTTTGCTTTATTAGTTTACTTTTAAATATACATTTGATAGCTGAATTTGGAATTATCAATTCTACTGAACCTGACTGATCGCTTATTTCCAATTTTGTATTATTACCAATCCCTGTGAATAAGATAATAGCATTTTTTACGACGCAATTACTATTACCACACTCCACAGACTTTATTGATAATTTTTCATTTTTTAGTTGATCTAATATTTCTTGAATAGATACATTCTCGATTAAGACATCTGCGTTAATTATTCTTACGCCCATTGTCTGGAATGTTTGCTTCGCGACACCTCCAGCAAGAGAGATATTGCCAACTATTAACGGAGCAAAATAAATAAGACCAAACACGTATAATCTTGCATTTGACATTGATATTGATGATCGATGTTTGCTCTGTTCATTTTCATCAACAATAATACTGCTATCAGTTTTTTTAAGCAGAGCAGTTAATGCGTAATAACCAACTATCATCAATAAGTATACTCCAATAGTCATTAAGACTATCATCCAAGAACCCATTAAAATTAAAAATAGAAAGACTAAACTATTGAAAAAAATCCCTTCAGTTATAACACAGGGCCTATCTTTAATACTATGAGTATTAATTTTATTGTTTTTTAAAACTTTTTTAGCGACTGATTCTGTCGGTTTTGGAAAGAAAGCAACCCAAAGAAGGCTTGCTCGAAATAAAGTTAATGATATTACAGAATAAATCCCGCCAGAAATAGCAAATACCCATAAGAAAAACAACGTATCAGCAATTGTCATCCCAGAAGGATAGTAATTAATTGAACTGCAATAGAATATGGCTTGAAACGCACCGATAAGAGTTCCAGCGACCCCAATCCCCCGATAATTATTCTTTAAAAACGTAAAAATGTCTTCAAAGAGCATATCGTTAGTTTCCATAACAAAATCCTTGCTTTTGAACAGAAGAAGTTATTATATCTTCGCGGCGGACTCCCGCTGTGATGAGCGCATCTGTCAGCCCCTTTTCAAAATTGTCCTCTTCAATCACAACCTTCTCATCAACTAAACGGGCATGAAACAGCACTGCATCAACCCAGCTCTGCTTGTCCCAACCTGTCGCCAAAACCAAGAAATGCCCTGTCTCCGCATCGCAGACCGGATACAGCCTGATCTGTTGCAGACGCGGCTGCACACGCACCGCATCGTGCAGCGTTTTTTTGAGAATGCTGACATAATCTGCTGACGCAGCCATTTTCTGTCATTCTCCCCAGATCGTGCGGAGATGCGGATCCTCCCGTATCTTTTCGTCTTTCGTCACCAGCGGCAGACCCATGACCAGCGCAGTGGCCGCAATGATGCGGTCTGCCGGATCAGCATGAAAGATGCCGGGCAGCGAGACAGAACGCAGGGCGATGGCGTTGTCCACTGGAACGAAGCGGACAAATGGCAGGCTTTCCGTCTTCCGTATCCAGTCCTGCACATTTATTGACAGCACCAGCCTTCCTTTCTCGACAAGCAGGGCAAGCTCCCAAGCAGAAATGGAGGAAATGAGGATGCCGTTGTTTTCCGCCGCATCATTGATGGCCAGTGCCGCATCTGCCGCAAGTTTTTCTGGATTGCTGATCCACCAGAGCCACACATGCGTATCCAAAACAATCATTTCATCGCATCCCAGTCATCCAATGCGACCGGCTCCAAAGGATCATCAAAGCGCAGCACCGAATTGCGCAGCTCGTGCAGCACAGCCTGCGTCTTTTCCTTTTCATCAAAAGGGGCTATCTTCAGCACCGGCTTTCCATGATCCGTGATGATCACAGCCTGCCCGTTCTGCTCTATTTTGCGGAAGTATTCAAGGGCCTTTGCCTTGAAGCGGGACTTTGAAACGGTTTCCAGCATACTTGCTCTTGGTGAAGGATAAAGTTGCTAACCATAGTCATGGTAACATGGTCATCTGCCGCCTGTCAAGCAAGCAAAAAGGGCGGAACCTGTAGGCCCGCCCTTTCTTTTACTTCAGAGAGTTGTTACACGCTCACTTCGGCGCAATCCCCATTTCCTTCTCCTTCTCATGCACGGCCATCCGGGTCTTGATGACGGTGTCCGGGATCAGGGACATGGAGTCAATGCCCTCCTCAACAAGGAAGGTGGCGAAGTCCGGGAAGTCGGACGGCCCCTGGCCGCAGATGCCGATCTTGCGCCCGCGCCGCTTGGCGGTCTTGATCACCATGCGGATCATCTCCTTCACCGCCGCGTGCCGCTCGTCGGCAATGCCGGTGAGCAGGCCGGAATCACGGTCAAGGCCATACGTCAGCTGGGTCAGATCGTTGGAGCCGATGGAGAAGCCATCGAAGATGTCGGCAAACGCATCAGCGCAGATGACGTTGCTCGGAATCTCGCACATCACGTACAATTCCAAGCCGTTCTCGCCCTGCACCAAGCCGCATTCGCGCATCACCTGAATAACCTTCTTGCCTTCTTCCGGCGTGCGGCAGAACGGCACCATCAGCTTGATGTTGGTCAGGCCCATGTCGTTGCGCGCCTTGAGCAATCCTTTGCACTCCAGCTCAAAGGCAGGCCGGTACTTCGGATCGTAGTAGCGGGACGCACCGCGCCAGCCGATCATCGGGTTTTCCTCTTCCGGCTCATAGAAATGGCCGCCGACCAAGTTGGCGTATTCGTTGCTCTTGAAGTCGGAGAGGCGGACGATGACATCTTTCGGATAGAAACCAGCGGCGATGCGGCCCACGCCCTCAGCCACCTTGTCGATGAAGAACTGCTTCTTGTCCGCATACGCGCCGGTCTTCGCGTCAATCTGGCGGACAACTTCCTGCTTCTCCGGGTCGCTGGACTTCTTCAGCTCCTCGTAGTTGTAGAGGGCGAGCGGGTGCAGGCCGATGTGCGAGTTGATGACAAACTCCTCGCGGGCCAAACCAACACCGTCGTTGGGAATCTGGCACTCGGTGAAAGCCTTCTCCGGGATGGCCAGGTTCATCATGATCTTGGTCTTGGTCTTGGGCAGGCTGCCAAGGTCAGTCTTCTGCACCTCAAACTTCAGCAGGCCTTCATAGACAAAGCCGGTCTCGCCTTCAGCGCAGCAGGCAGTGATCTCTTGTCCGGTCTTGATCCGCTCAGAGCCGTCGCCGGTGCCGATGACGCAGGGAATGCCCAGCTCGCGGGAGATAATCGCCGCATGGCAAGTGCGACCGCCCCGGTTGGTGATGATCGCCGAAGCAATCTTCATGATCGGCTCCCAGTCAGGATCGGTCATGTCCGTAACCAGCACCTCGCCTTTGCGGAAGGTGCCGATGTCCTTGGCATCCGCGATGCAGTGCGCCACGCCCTGACCAATCTTGCTGCCGACCGCCAAGCCTTTGGCGATCACCTTGCTGTGCTCCAGCAGCTTGTAGGTCTCCATCACGCCCTTGTTGGCCTGCGAATGCACAGTCTCCGGGCGGGCCTGAACGATGAAGAGCTTGCCGGTGCCGACGTTCACGCCGTCGCCGTCCTTGGCCCACTCAATGTCCATGCCCTTCTTGTAATGATCCTCAATGATGCAGGCCCAGCTGGCGAGCTGAAGAATCTCATCGTCGTTGATGACGTAGGCGTTGCGCTCCGCAGGCGTGGTGTCAATGTTCCTGACCGGCTCCGGCGTGGACGGGTCATTGTCATAGATCATCTTGATCGCCTTGGAGCCAACCTTCTTGCTGACCACAGGCCGCTTGCCCTGCTTCAGGGTCGGCTTGAAGACATAATACTCATCCGGGTTGACTGCGCCTTGCACGACGTTCTCACCAAGACCCCATGCGCCGGTGATGAACACTGCATCCCTGAAGCCGGACTCGGTATCAATGGAGAACAGCACGCCGGAGCAAGCGGAGTCAGAGCGCACCATCTTCTGCACGGTGATGGAGAGATAAACATCAAACTGACCGAAGCCCTGATGCTGGCGGTAGGAAATCGCCCGGTTGGTGAAGAGCGAGGCGAAGCACTTGCGGCAGTTCTGAATGATGTTCTCGTAGCCGTGAATGTTCAGGTAGGTCTCCTGCTGACCAGCAAAGGAAGCATCAGGCAGATCCTCAGCAGTAGCGGAAGAGCGCACGGCCACATCCACGTTCGGGCCGTACTCCGCCTCCATCTTCTTGTAAGCCTCAATGATCGCGTCGCGCAGCAGGGGCGGGAAAGGAGCGTTGCGGATGATGTCGCGGCACTTGGCCCCGCGCTCGGCGAGGTTGGCCATGTCCTCGGTGTTCAGATCGGAGAGCACCTGCCGGATTTCCGCCTCAATGCCCGCCTCTTTGAGCAGATAGCGGTAGGCGTAGGCGGTGATGGCGAAACCGTGCGGGACAGCCACGCCCTTGCCGGTAAGATGCTGATACATCTCGCCAAGCGAGGCGTTCTTGCCGCCGACCAGCGGCACATCCTCAATGCCGATTTCATCAAACCAAAGGATCAATTTCTCATCATGCGCCTGTCCCATATTCAGTCTCCCTGAAGCCGCGATTTGCAAGTAGAATTCGTTCGTCCAGCCTGATGCTGGACGGCTTTTACTCCTCAGTAAAGACTATGCTAAAAAATTGCCCAACTGTCAACCTTAACCCGTGCACGGCCCGTTGTTTTGGGGTAATCTTGGCGCATCTGCAAATAGCCCGCCGCAGCGGCGGTCAGCAACATTCAGAACGGAAACACGGACAGTTATCATGTGGGATTATACAGACAAAGTGCAGGAGCATTTCATCAACCCGAAGAATGTCGGCGAGCTGGCCAAGCCGAGCGGCACCGGCGAGGTCGGCTCCTTGGCCTGCGGCGACGCGCTCAAGCTGACCATTCAGGTGGATGAGCTGGGCATCATCACGGATGCGAAATTCAAGACCTTCGGCTGCGCCTCGGCCATCGCCTCCTCTTCCGTGCTGACTGAGATCATCAAAGGAATGCACATAGACGAGGCGGCCAAGCTCACCAACCAGCAGATTGCTGACGCGCTCGGCGGTTTGCCGAAAGAGAAGATGCACTGCTCGGTAATGGGCCGCGAGGCATTGGAGGCGGCCATTGCTGATTATCGCGGCGTGATGCTGCCGATGGCGCAGGGCAACGTGATCTGCGAGTGCTTCGGCGTGACGGATTTGGAAATCATCCGCGCTGTCCGGGAATCGAACCTGCGCTCGGTGGAGGACATCACCAACTTCACCAAGGCGGGCGGCGGCTGCGGTCGCTGCGAGGACAAGCTGCGGGAAATCCTCCAGCAGACTGTGCAGGCGATGGCGGCGGAGAAATCAGTCCAGCCCAAAGCGCAGCGCATGACCACCTTGCAGAAGATCAAGAAGATTGAGGACGTGATTGAGCGGGAGATACTGCCGACTTTGAAGAAGGACGGCGGCGGCATCGAGCTGATTGATGTGGACGGCGACATTGTCACCGTCTCCTTGCGCGGAGCCTGCTCGCGCTGCCAGTCCTCGCTCACCACCCTCAAGGATTATGTGGAGAAGAAGCTGCGCGAGCAGGTCTCAGAAACCCTGATTGTTGAGGAGGCGCGATAATGGATAAAGTAATTTATATGGACAACAACGCCACCACCCGGATTGCCCCGGAAGTGCTGGAGGCGATGCTGCCCTTTCTCACCGAGTATTACGGCAATCCGTCCTCCATGCACACCTTTGGCGGCCAAGTCGGGCGGGCGGTGGAGAATGCGCGGGCGCAGGTGGCCGAGCTGCTTGGCGCGGAGCCAAGCGAGATCGTCTTCACGAGCTGCGGCACGGAGAGCGACTCCACAGCCATACTCTCCGCCTTGCAGACCTTTCCCGAAAAGCGGCACGTGATCAAGACCAAAGTCGAGCATCCGGCAGTGAAGAATCTCTGCGAGAACTTGGACAAGTTCACCGGCCAGCCGCATCGTGTCACGAGGCTGGGAGTGCGGGCGGACGGCACCCTTGATCTTGATGATTATCGGGATGCTCTGGCTGATGACACCGCTGTGGTCTCAGCGATGTGGGCGAACAACGAAACCGGTGTACTCTTCCCGGTTGAGAAGATGGCAGAGCTGGCCAAGGAGCGCGGCATACTCTTCCACACTGACGCGGTGCAGGCGGTTGGCAAGGTGCCGATCAACATGAAGAGCAATCAGATTGATTTTCTTTCGCTCTCCGGCCACAAGCTGCACGCGCCGAAAGGGATTGGTGTGCTCTATGTGCGCAAGAGAACTCCTTTTGTGCCCTTCCTCCACGGAGGGCATCAGGAGAAAGGGCGGCGCGGCGGCACCGAGAACGTTGCCGCGATAGTTGGCCTCGGCAAAGCCTGTGAGTTAGCTGGCAAGATGATGGCTGAGGAGAACAGCCGTGTCCGCGCCCTGCGCGACAAGCTGGAACAGGGCCTGCTGGCCTCCATTCCCAAATCCATGCGCAACGGCCACGCCGAGCTGCGCCTGCCCAACACCAGCAACGTCAGCTTTGAGTACGTGGAAGGCGAGGCCATTCTGCTGCACATGAACCGGCACAACATCTGCGCCTCGTCCGGTTCGGCCTGCACCTCCGGCTCGCTGGAGCCGTCGCATGTGCTCCGGGCTATGGGCGTGCCGTTCACCGCCGCGCATGGCTCCATCCGCTTCAGCCTCTCTATATATAATACCGAGGAGGAAGTGGACTTCGTGCTGGCCAAGATGCCGGAGATTATTGCCGGGCTAAGGGCGATGTCGCCGTTTTGGCAGGGGTGAGGAACAACGGGCAAGGCTGTGCTTGCCCGTTGCATCAAGGTGATGGAAGATTTGAAAACTGTTTTGGCTGACGCTTCTGAACAACCTGTCGAGCTGGACGCAAAGCGGCTGGAGGCGGCCAGCTTGCGGGAGCATGTGAAAGAAGGCAAGATCGTCTGATGAATTAATTTCGGAATGAGGTGAAGGATATGAGCATCACACGGCGGCTGCTCGCCCTGCTCTCCACCCTGACACTGGGCGGCTGTCTCGGAATGCCGAAGAATGTCCAGCCAGTGACTGGCTTTGAGCTGAACCGCTATCTCGGCAGGTGGTATGAAATCGCCCGGCTGGATCACTCTTTCGAGCGGGGCATGGAGCGCGTCACTGCTGAATACTCCTTACGCGAGGACGGCGGCGTGGCGGTCAAAAATCGTGGCTTCCTTGCGGCCAAACAGGAATGGAAGGAGGCGGCAGGCAAGGCTTTTTTTGTCGAAGAGCCGGGCACCGGCTATCTGAAGGTGTCCTTCTTCGGCCCGTTTTACGGCTCCTACGTCATCTTCGAGCTGGACAAGGAGCAGTACCGATACGCCTTTGTCGCTGGCCCGGATCATTCCTATCTCTGGCTGCTGGCCCGCACTCCGACGGTAGATACGGAGCTGCTCACCCGCTTTGCCGAGCAGGCGCGGCAGCGCGGCTTTGACACCAGCAAGCTGATTTATGTCCAACAGCAGCCCTGAGGCATGACCGACACCCTGCCGCCAGAGCGACGCTCATGGAACATGGGCCGCATCCGCAGCCAGCACACCAAGCCGGAGCTGATCATCCGCTCGCTGCTGCACCGGACTGGTTTCCGCTTCAGAATCAGCAACAGGACGCTGCCCGGCTCGCCGGACATCGTTCTGCCGAAATACAAAACCGTCATCTTTGTCCACGGCTGTTTCTGGCATCGGCACGAAAATTGCGCCAAGGCCCGGATGCCAAACAGCAATCAGGATTACTGGCAACAGAAATTCGCCCGCAACATGGCCCGGGACGCAGCGGCGGTCAAGGACTTGGAGTCGCAGGGCTGGCGGGTGCTTGTCCTCTGGGAATGCGACATCCTGCGCGATCCGCTGGCGGCACTTGAGCGGCTGATCAAGGATATGGAAGAAGACCAAGAACCGCAGCAATACGCCGTTGGCCTGGAGCGCAGCCAGATTTTGCAGCTTGCGGAGAAGAAGAGCAGATATCTCAATCCGAAATCGCCGTCTCGTGTCGCATAATCTTTTATGCGTTACACGTTGTTGCAGCGATATTGCAATTCAGCCGCCAGCTTCTCGTCTTCCCTGCCACTCAGCGGCGGCCAAACGTTTTTTCCAAAAACTCAATGTGATTTCGATCAGTCTCCTCGTTCTGCTCCAGCCGGGCTGATTCCAAGTGAGCGACTGCCCGGCTCAAGCTGCTCGCGCTGATGCGGCCAAAATTGACCCGCTCAAGAAATTCTTCCAGCTCCTCTAAGAAAAGAACTCCTTCAGGGATGCTAGTTTTAAATTCGGCGGTTCCTGCAAATACGACGACATCTTGGATGAACTCTTGAGGAAGAAACGTGAGCAAGTCCTGTACGGCAAGCCAGTGCTTATAATTCTGCCGCAAGGGATTCTGGAACATATATTTAGCCTTTCCTGCGACCTGTGTCCATTCGGCATCTTCTGTTCCAGCGAATATCCACCCTGAATAGTTCTTGGTTTCAATCACCAGCACACCTGTTGTTGTCAGCAGGATATGGTCAATCTGCGTTGTCCCGCCCGCAAAATTCAGGATCACGTTATCTAAAAGCTGCCCGCCCGTGCGGCGGCAATAGTCCTTGAGAATGGAATTCACCGCCGCTTCTCCTTGCCTGCCGCGCTCTTTCGGTGTGCTGCCGCTCGGAACGCGGCCTGCTCGTTCAGGGGATTTTTTTCTCGGCGGCGAGCTGCTTTTCCGTGCGCGATGCTTGCTGACCGCCCGGACAAAAGCTACAATGACAAGGAAGAGGCTGATTAACAACAAAATGCTGTTCATGGCACCGCTGGCTGAAGTTTTTCACTATAAAAACATGGTGCCGCAAGCAGGTCAAGCAAAAATTGCCGACAACCGGAACAGAGCACGATGAAATCATTTGCAGGCGCACAGAAAATAATTGATCAGATTCGGCGCGAGCGAAAAAATGGCTGCGTCCAGAGGATGGCGCAACCTGCTCTGATAGGCCAAAAAAATATTGCGCCGCGAAAATCAGCTAACCCACTGCTGCTTCTTGGCGTGTTCTTTTGCAGCGGAACGTTTCTCCTGCTGATTTTTCTTATATCGCAGAAAAATGTCACTCAGCAGCACAAAACAGCGCAGCAGGTTGATGTTCATGCACGGCAGAACGCAGCAGCAGAGGTGAAGCAGGAAAAAAACAGCAAGAAGAATGCCGCCTGCATCCTCCATCTTAAAAGCGGCAAGCAGATACTTTGCAGAAAATATCCAGAAATTCGCAATGGCATGTTTGTGTTGACGGAATTACGCAAGATCACTGCAATACCTTTGGCCGAAGTAGTCAAGATTGAGGGACGACGGCAATGACACCTGTCGCCTTGACACGCTGCGGCAGTTACACGCAGCCAGAGCTTGATGCAAGCATTGCGCGGGTTTTAGGCGCGGTTGCACTGCCAAATCTGCGTGCTGCGCATGTTCTCCTCAAGCCGAACTTGATTTCCGCCAAACACGGGCCGCTGGCCTGCACGGAAGGCGCGTTCATCCTTGCGGTCGCCCGCTGGCTGCTGGCGCAGGGAGCGCGAGTCAGCATCGGTGATTCGCCCGCCTTCGGCACGGCGGCGATGGCCCTGCGGATGCTGGGCATTGCCGATGAGCTGGCCGCTTGTGGCGTGGCCAGCACAAATTTCAGCAGCGGACGGAAGCTGCGGCTGCCTAACGGCGGCAGTGCAGTGCTGGCGGAAGCCGCCTTGGACTGCGATCTGCTCGTCAATCTGCCGCGAGTGAAAGCCCATGCGCAGACGCGGGTCACGCTGGCGGTGAAAAATTGTTTCGGCTGCGTGGTTGGGCTGCGCAAATCGTGGTGGCACATGCGCCACGGCGGGCCGCAGGGCGATTTCAGCGACCGTCTGGCGCAGCTTCCTGCGCTGCTGCCGCCGATTCTGACCGTGCTAGACGGCGTGACGGCCATGCACATGACCGGCCCGCTCCGGGGCGAGCCATATCCGCTTGGCTTAGTCGGCGCGGCCAATACTCCTGTGGCGATGGATGCCGCGCTGCACGAAATCATTGCCCTTGCTCCAGAGCGGAGTCCGGTCATGGCCGCCTGCAGACGTGCTGATATGCCGGGAGCGCGGCTGGAGCAGCTTTCCTTCCCGCTGGCTGCGCCTGCCGAGCTGCGGACAGCAGGATTTGTCGTGCCGGACGAGCTGAATCCAATCCGTTTCAGCTTCTTCCGCTATCTGAAAAGCACGGTTTACCGCCTGCGCTTGCAGCGGCGCGGCCCGCTCTGAACTCCCCGCCTTCCTGAGAGACGGCGCCGCAACGCAACCATGCAAACTCTATCAAGCGAAAAAGGAAGCTGGAGGAGCCTCCGGCACCGGCGGCGCATTTTTTCCTTGCCGCATCGCAACAGGATGTTCTTGCTGTTCTTCAGTCGTTATGGTAAGAAAGCAGGGCAGCATTGCCGCCGCGCCGTTGCGGCGGCTCATCACGCACACTCCGTCAGTGTCCCTTGGTGTTCCATGACTGGAATCGGACGTGGAGTGGAGGAACAACCATAAAGCAGGAAAGGAGCAATAATGGCAGTGCAAGTCACCATGCGGCAGATGCTTGAGGCCGGTCTGCATTTCGGACATCAGACCAGACGCTGGAACCCGAAGATGAAACCGTTCATCTACGGCCCGCGCAACGGCATCTACATCATCAACCTTGACGCGACCATGCGGATGTTCCGCAAGGCCTGCGCCTATCTGACCGATGTGGCGGCCAACGGCGGCACCATCCTCTTTGTCGGCACCAAGCGTCAGTCGCAGGCGGTGATCAAGGAAGAGGCCGCGCGCTGCGGCATGCCCTATGTCAATCACCGCTGGCTCGGCGGCATGATGACCAACTTCCAGACCATCAAAAATTCGGTCGACCGTCTGAAGAAGATCGAGGCCATGCAGAAGGATGGCAGCATCAACCGTTTCCCCAAGCACGAGATACTGCTGATGGAGAAGGAGCGGATCAAGCTGGAGCGCAACGTCGGCGGCATCAAAGACATGCGCAAGTTGCCGGACGTGCTCTTTATTATTGATCCCCGCAAGGAGGAGATCGCGGTGGACGAGGCGCGGAAGCTGGGCATTCCTGTCGTCGCCCTGACCGACACCAACTGCAACCCGGACGGCGTTGACTACCTGATTCCTGGCAACGACGACGCGATCCGTGCCGTGCGGCTGATCGCTGGACAGGCTGCCGAGGCTGTCATTGAGGGCAGAGGCGTTGCCGGCGAGGCTATTCCGAGCAACATCGACGAGCTGGAGGCGGCGATGACCGCCACTGCCTTTGCCGAGCCTGCTGTCTGATTGCAGCGCAGAAGGGCGGCTCTTGCAGCCGCCCTTTTCATATAACGACTGAGCCGGGCACACTGTCCCGGATGATTTATTTTTGAGGAGACACGAATGGAAATCACCAGCCAGATGGTCAAAGAGCTGCGCGAGAAGACCAACGCGGGCATGATGGACTGCAAAAAGGCGCTGGCCGAGACCGGCGGCGACATGGAGAAGGCGGTTGACTTTCTCCGCCAGAAGGGCTTGGCCGTGGCCGCGAAACGCTCAGGCCGCGCCACCTCTGAAGGCGTGATTGAGTGCTACGTGCACGGTGTCGGCAAGCTCGGCGTGATGGTCGAGGTCGGCTGCGAAACGGATTTTGTCGCCAAGACCGATCAGTTCAAAGCCTTTGCCAAAGATGTGGCCATGCACATCGCCGCCACAAATCCGGTGGCCATCCGCCGCGAGGACATGCCGCAGGAGATGATCGCCCGCGAGCGAGACGTGTACATCAGCCAGATCAAAGAGGAAGAGGCCAAGACCGGCAAATCCAAGCCGGAGAACATCGTCGCCAAGATCGTTGACGGCAAAATCGACAAGTTTGTGGCCGAGAACTGCCTGCTGGAGCAGAAGTTCGTCAAAAATCCCGATGTCTCGATTCAAGACCTGCTCAACGAGCTGGTCGCCAAGATGGGTGAGAATATCACCGTGAAACGCTTCGCCCGCTATCAGCTCGGCGCCTAAAAAGAACAAGTCCCCGGCCTGCGGCAGCCGGGGCGGATGCGCTGTGTCCTGCGGCCCGCGCCCTTTCCAGTTCCCACATCCGACGGAGATTTCAAGACCATGCAGTGTAAGCGCATTCTTCTCAAGATCAGCGGTGAAGCCCTGATGGGCGACGGTGCCTACGGCATCAGCCCGGCGATGATTCTGTTTGTTGCGCAGGAGATTAAAACGGTGCATGAGCAGGGCGTGCAGCTCGGATTGGTCATCGGCGCGGGCAACATCTTCCGGGGCGTGGCCGGGGCCGCAGGCGGCATGAACCGCGCTGTCGCCGACAACATGGGAATGCTGGCCACGGTGCTCAACGCCTTGGCCATGCAGGACGGGCTGGAGCGGATCGGCGTACCCTGCCGGGTGCTGTCGGCCATTGCCATGCAGAATGTCTGCGAGCCGTACACCCGCGCCGGAGCTTTGGCGCATCTGGAACAGGGCAGGGTGGTGATCTTCGCCGCAGGCACGGGCAATCCTTATTTCACCACCGACACCGGCGGCGTTTTGCGCGCTCTGGAGATCGGCGCGGATGTGATGATGAAAGCCACGCGGGTGGACGGCGTGTATGACCGCGACCCGGAGAAAGACAAAAACGCGGTGCGCTTTGACCGCCTGACCTACACCAAGGTTTTACAGGATCAGCTCCGCGTCATGGATGCTGCTGGCATTTCTCTCGCCCGTGACAACAATCTGCCGGTGCTGGTCTTCAATATGAAGAAGGAAGGAAACATCGCCCGCGCTGCGGCTGGGGAGCAGGTGGGGACGTTGATTGTGGCGTGAGCGGTTAATTTATGATGTGATATATTATGACAGCTAAGAAACAAGAACGAAAGCCGATAACAAAGAAGACGCGTTTTGAAGTCTTTAAACGAGATTCTTTTAAATGTCAATATTGTGGAGCGAAAGCACCAGAAGTTGTCTTGCATGTTGATCATATAAAGCCAGTTTCTAAAGGCGGAAATAATGATCTGTTAAATTTAGTCACATCATGCATTTCTTGTAATCTTGGAAAAAGTGACAAAACGCTTGATGATAATGCTGTTGTTTCAAAAACAAGGGAGCAAATGGAGGAGCTACAAGATCGTCGTGAACAGTTGGAAATGATGATGGAGTGGAAGGAGGGGCTAAGAGATTTAAATCAAGATATTTTAGATAGATTATGTGATTTTTGGCACAAACTTGCTCCAGGTTATATAGTAAACGATAATGGTCAGCAAAATATCAAAAAGTGGCTTAGAAAATTTTCACTTGATGAAATTATGTCCGCAATGGATATTGCAGCTGAATCTTATTTGAAATTTAATGACAATGGCAGTGTAACTTCAGAGTCTTGGGAAGAAGCGTTTGCTAAAATACCAGGGATTTGTAGAGTTGAGCAAGACAGTAAAGAAAATCCTGATTTGAAAGATATCTATTATATTAGAGGCATAGCGAGGAACAGATGCGGTTATTTCGATAATCACAAAGCATTAGATTGGTTAAAGGCGGCAAGAAGTTGGGATATCGAGATAGATGAGCTTAAACAGATAGCATGTGATTGTAGAAACTGGTCAGATTTTCTTGGGAAAATTTCTGAAGCGATTGAATATCAGAAGAAAATTCAATCTACTGAATGAGGGGGGTAGAATAGTATTTTTGCGGAATGATTTGAAATACTAAAAGAAATCAAAAATGTATTTGTTTCCACCTGACATCTTACCGCAATGGAAAAACATCATGGGAAATTCTGTTGTTGATGAAGCCAAATCAAAAATGGCCGCCCGGATTGACGCGCTGAAACGCGATCTGACCAAAATCCGCACGGGCCGTGCCTCGCTGTCTCTGCTCGACGGCATCCGCGTTGATGCCTATGGCTCGAAAATGCCGCTCAATCAGGTTGCGGCCATGACTATTCCTGAACCCCGGATGATCGCCATTCAGCCGTGGGATCCGCAGATGTTGCCGATGATTGAGAAGGCTATTCTTGCGTCCGACATCGGCCTGACTCCTTCCAGTGACGGCAAAGTGATCCGCCTGCCTATCCCGCAGCTCACTGAGGAGCGGCGCAAGGACTTGGTTAAGCAGGTGAAAAAGATCGCCGAGGAATTCAAGGTCGGAGTCCGTGGCGACCGCCACAAGGCCAATGATGTTCTCAAAAAACAGAAGACCGACAAGGAAATCTCGGAAGACGATATGGAGCGGCACCAAGGCGAGGTGCAGAAGATCACCGACGATTTTATCAAGCAGATTGACGCGATAGCTGCGGGCAAAGAAAAAGAGGTCATGGAGGTATGACCACCCCGCCGGTCATTCAGCCGCTGCCCGTCCATGTCGCGATCATCATGGACGGCAATGGCCGCTGGGCCAAAGAGCGGCATCAGCCCCGGCTTTTCGGCCACAGGGCCGGGGTGGAGTCGGTGCGGGTGATTGTCGAGGCCGCCCGCGAAATCGGCATCCGCCATCTGACGCTGTACGCATTTTCCACCGAGAACTGGCAGCGGCCAGGTTTGGAGGTCAAGGGGCTGATGGCCCTGCTCAAGACCTTCCTGCTGGCCGAGCTGGAGACGATGAAGAAGAACGGCATCCGCTTGGACTGCTTCGGGCAGAAGGAGCGGCTGCCGGACGAGGTGCGGGCGGTGCTGGAGCGGGTGATTGCCGAGACCGCCAACGCGCCGGGAATGCGTCTGAATCTGGCTCTCAGCTATGGTTCCCGCGCCGAAATGCTGCGGGCGGTGCGCGAGGTCAGCCGCCGCTGCGCCGCAGGCGAGCTTGCCCCTGAAGCCATTGACGAGGAGCTGTTCAGCAACCAGCTGTATTCCGCCGGGCAGCCCGATCCCGATCTGCTCATCCGTACCAGCGGCGAGCAGCGGCTCTCTAATTTTCTCCTTTGGCAGCTTTCCTACGCCGAATTGTATTTCACCGAAACCCGCTGGCCGGATTTCCGCCGGGCGCAGTTCTTTGAGGCATTGCAGGTTTTCGCCAACAGGCAGCGGAGGTTTGGGAAGACTGGGGAGCAGGTTTAGAGTAATTGATTGTTATAACAGTATGTACTATTTAATCACAAAAAAAGTGCTCGTTTAATATGGAACCAGAGTATTATATACAAATGGCAGCAGCGCAAGAAACCCATTGGTGGTTTTCTGCTCGCAGGTTAATTATAGAACAGATGCTTGATGCACTAAAATTAAAAGAAAATAGCAAGATATTAGAGATAGGCTGCGGAACAGGTGCTAATTTAAAATTGCTCGAAAAATATGGACAAGTTTCTGCCACAGAAATTGATTCTTATGCGTTGAATTATACAAGGAAGTTTTTCCATGGAAATCTGCGTCAAGGAAGTTTGCCAGACAACACCCCTTTTTTTGGAGAAAAATTTGATTTAATATGTATGTTTGACGTGATTGAGCATGTCGAGAATGATATGGCTGCGTTAAGTAACATATCAAATTTTTTATCATCAAATGGAATGGTGTTTATTACTGTTCCTGCATATCAATGGCTTTACGGAGAGCACGATCGAATAAATCATCATTATCGTAGATACACAGTTGGCAGATTGAAAAAATTAACAAATAATTCAGGTTTAAGAATAATAAGGGCAGGGTATTTTAATACAATTCTTTTTCCAATCGCTCTTTTTTTGAGAATATTTGAAAGAATTAAAGGCGGAAAGATCGTCAGCGAAATAACAGTTCCAGCAAATATTATCAATAAAATATTTTATCGCATTTTTTCTGCTGAAAAATTCATTTTGCCATCCCATAGTTTTCCTTACGGATTATCTGCATTTGCTATTATGGAAAAATGCTAACGCGTTATTCTGTAAATAACTATTTGTATTCATAAGATGAACCGCCTTGTCCCCGGTCTGCTCATGGCCGCGCTGTGGGTGCTGCTGCTGTACCTTGCCCCGCCGTTGATTTTCTGGTTTGTCATGACAGTCGGTGCGGCAGCAGCCCTGCGCGAGTTCTTCCGCATGGCGGTGAAAACACCCGGCTCAGGCACCCGGACGCTGGCCATCGCCGCCAGCCTCAGCCCGGTGCTGGCCGCTTACGCAGGCAGTCCGGCGGCAGTGCTGACCGGCAGCTATCTCGCCCTGCTCGGCCTCGCCTTCTTGGTCATCTTCTTCTACACCGCCTTTGCCGATCCGCTCGCCTTCCTGCTCAACGCGGGCTTTTCCGTCTTCTACGTCTCGCTCTGCTGCGCCTTCATCATCCTGCTGCGCGAATTGCCCGATGGCAGCCACTGGCTGCTGATTCTAACTGTCATTACAGCTGGTTCCGACACCGGAGCCTATTACGCAGGCCGGGCCTTTGGCAAACGCAAGCTCTGCCAGCCGGTCAGCCCGAAAAAAACCGTGAACGGGGCCATCGGCGGCGTGCTGGCGGCAGTTGCGGCAGCGGTGCTGCTCGGCTGCATCCTGCTGCCGGAAGTGAGCTGTTTTAAAATGGCCATTGCCTCCGTGCTTCTCACCGCCGTCGGCATCGTCGGCGATCTGACCGAATCGGTGATCAAGCGCGGCACAGGCTGCAAAGATTCCGGCACGATGCTCAAAGGCCACGGCGGTCTGCTTGACCGCGCCGACAGCCTGCTTTTTGCCGCGCCGTTGCTCTATGCCCTGCTTGCGTGGGGATTTTTCGCATGAAAACGCTGACCCTGCTCGGCTCCACCGGCTCCATCGGCAAAAATGTGCTGAACGTGGCGCGGGCCTTCCCTGACCGCTTCCGCATCGCCGGATTAGCCGCCGGAAAAAACATCACCGAGCTGGCCGTGCAGGTGCTGGAATTTCAGCCAGAATGTGTTTCAGTTGCTGATGAGCAGAGCGCAGAGCAGTTGGTCGACTTGCTGCCTGCGTCGTGGCGGGAGAAAATTTTCTGCGGCAAAGTGGGGGCTAAGAAAGTCGCCACGCTGCCGTCCGCGCAGATGGTCATCTCGGCGATGGTCGGAGCGGTCGGTTTGCTGCCCACCTTGGCCGCGATTGAGGCGGGCAAAGACATCGGCTTGGCGAACAAGGAAACCTTGGTCATGGCCGGGCGGCTAGTGATGCAGGCGGTGCGCAAACATAATGTCGCTCTCCTGCCGATAGACTCCGAGCATTCCGCGATTTTTCAATCCCTTGAAGCTGGCCGCCGCGATGACGTGGCCAAGCTGATTCTCACCGCTTCCGGCGGGCCGTTCCGCAGTCTGTCGAAAGAGCAGCTTGCGCAGGTCACGCCTGCCCAAGCCTTGGCGCATCCCAACTGGAGCATGGGCCGCAAGATTTCGATTGATTCCGCCACGCTGATGAACAAGGGGCTGGAGGTGATCGAAGCCCGCTGGCTCTTCGACATCCCGGCGGAGCGCATCCAAGTGGTGGTGCATCCGCAGTCCATCGTCCATTCCTTGGTCGAATACATTGACGGCTCGGTCGTGGCGCAGCTCGGCATTCCCGACATGCGCATTCCCATTGCCTACGCGCTGTCCTATCCTGAACGGCTCAATCTCGGCCTGTCGCCGCTCAGTCTTTCCGCCTGCGGCAGCCTCAGTTTCGAGCCGCCGGATTACGAGCGTTTTCCTGCGCTGAATCTGGCCTTTGCCGCGCTGCAAGAAGGCGGTGTGAAGCCTGCTGTTTTGAATGCCGCCAACGAGGTGGCGGTGGCCGCCTTCCTTGACAACAAAATCAGCTTCACCGATATTGCAAAGGTAGTCGAGGCGGTGCTGGCGCAGTTTGTTGCGGGTGATGATCTTGATTTGGCGGCGATTCTCGCGGCGGATAAAAAGGCGAGGGACCTGGCGTTGGAAGAGATTGCGCGGCGGCAGATTTCGTTATGAGCAAGCTCGAAAAATTGCTGCTTAAAATGCGGAACAATCCGCATGATTGGCAGACAGAGACGTTGCAAGACATCGCCAGACGATTTAAAATAGAGTGGCGGCAGCCCGGCACCAGTCACATCACTTTTCGCCATCCAAACGGCGAAAAGCTCACCATTCCTGCACATAGACCCATCAAACCGGTTTACATAAAAAATTCCGGCGGCTCCTCTTGGAAGGCGAGGGGGAATAGATCATGGCCGAACGCTTCAAATATCCTTTTGAGATACGACCACTTTCTACGGAAGAAGGCTCAGGATTCATGATTTCTTTTCCTGATCTGCCTGGATGCTTTTCTGATGGCGAGACCATAGAGGAAGCTGTCATGAACGGCATGGATGCTGTTGAGTCTTGGATAAAAACCGCGCAGGAATTTAATGATCCTGTCCCGGAGCCGTGTACGGACAGCCGTCTTGTGGAGCGGCTGCCGAAGAGCCTGCACAACCGTTTATCAGCCTGCGCACAGCAGGAAGGTGTCAGCGTCAATGCCTTGGTGACAGCAATCATAGCTGAATCCTTGGGAAGACGAGAAACTCATGTGTAGTTTTTACACCTTGCTCTGCGGATGAAAGGAAAAACACTGGCATTGAAGCCCTTTCTTGAAAGGCTCAGGACGCATTGCGCCGCGCTGAACAAAACTGAGCTGATTGATTTGCTATGTCAGACAACGCAAGAAATTCCTGCCGAAGAACGGGCAGATTTTTTAGAAAAATTGAGCGTTATTGCAACAAAGCAAGGCGGCAGCAAGACTGCGGACGACATTCTCGCCAAAATGGAGAAATTGCTGCAAGACATTATTGACTTGCATGAATCCGTCGACGACGGATCATATTACGAGGATCAGGAGCAGGATTGGAATTGGGGGGAAGATAATTATGATGAGGAATTTTCCGGCATTTCTGAAGAGCAGAAGCGGCGTTTCCGGCAGCTGATTGCGGAGGCTGACAAACTCTTTTTAGCTGGAGAGCTGGAAACCGCCAAGCAGGTGTATGAAAAGCTGACCGATCTGATTTTATATGGCGATGGGCTGCAATACACTGTTGACTATGACGAATTAGAGATAAACTGGCGGGAGACTCTATCCAGATACTGCCGCTGCGTCTATGAGACAGCTCCTGATGCCGACAGGGCAAAACGGATGCGGCAGGCATTGGCGGTTGACCGGCAGCATTTCTCTGATAACAGCGAAAACCTGTTTCCGTCGCTCCGGGATGTGTTTGATGCGCGGGACGGAGAACTGGCCGGATGGAATGATTTTCTCAAGCAGTTTCGGAAAAATCTGAGTGCTGCTGTCAGCAGGCGGGGCATACTTCTGCATCTGGAGGCGGTGCAATGGCTGAATGGCCTGTCCGGCCTTGCGGAAGAAGTGCGCAAAAAGCAGGCTCCAGTCGGCTATCTGTTCTGGCTGGATCAGCTGCGGACGAATGCGGCATGGAACGAACTGGCCCAAGCCGCGAGCGAGGCTTTGCGCACCATGCCGCATGACGCGCTGCGGGCTGAAGCAGCAGCGCAGTTGAGCTTGGCCGGTGAGCAGACCGGCGACAAGAGCCTTATTTTGCAGGGCAGACGCGAGCAATTTTTTTCCAAGCCGAATGAGGACAATTTAGCCGCTCTGCTGCGGGAAGCGAATGCGCAGCAGGTCAGCGAGATGGAATTAAACAAGGCACTTGCGTATCTTGAAGCAGCACCAAAGCAAAAAAAGCCAGTTTCTTCTCTTTTGCAAAATCCGCCGGATTTTTCGTTCCTCAAGATCAAAATCATGCTGCTCTTAGGAAGACTGCAAGAAAGCTATGAGGCAATTGATCAAAAGGCGGCCATTGGCTGGTCGGAAAAGAAAAGAACAACCGGAGCCGTTTATGTCAGCATACTGCATGTCCTCAGCCAAGGACATGCACAGGCCAAGACAATTCACAGCCTTTTCACCAGATACATAAACGAACGTTACGGCAGCAATGCCTTCATCGCTGAAGAAATTCAGCAGCGTCTGTTGCAAATTTCTGTCGGATCGTGGCACAAAGAACAATGGCTCAAGTTTGTTGAGCAGCTTTCCGCCGACCGCGCCGAGCAGATCATCTCCAATAAATATCGGAAAGGCTATGCCAGAGCTGCCGAAGCCTTGGGCGGCTACATGGAATGCCTGATCCTGCATGAGCAGCGGAGCCAAGCTGCCGCCTTTCTTGATTTGAAAAGAAATCAGCAGTACAAAAGGTATCCAGCCTTCCGCCAGGAGCTGGATGATGTTGTCAGTAAATCGCCGCTGCTGGCTAATTTGCAATGAAATTTTTTCCATAAGGATATTTTTGTTATGAACGCTGTCCTTTCCTTTGTCCTCGTCCTTGGCATCCTCATCTTCGTGCATGAGCTGGGCCATTTTCTCTTTGCCAAGCTCTTCAAAGTGCGGGTGCTGCAATTCTCGCTCGGCTTTGGCAACAAGCTGATCGGCAAAAAATGGGGCGAGACCGAATATATGATTTCGGCTTTCCCGCTTGGCGGCTATGTGAAAATGCACGGCGAGCAGCCGGGCGAGGAAATCGCTGAAGCGGACAAGGCGGTTTCTTTCGCGCATAAAAGCGTAGGCCAGCGTTTCTGGATCGTTTTCGGCGGCCCGCTCTTCAATTTGCTCTTCGCCGTGCTGGTCTTCTGGCTGATGTTTGCTTTCGCCGGAATGCCTGATTTGGTGGATTCCACAAAAATAGGCATGATTTCATCCGGTTCGGCGGCAGAAAAAGCCGGTATGAAAAAAGGCGATCTGATTTTGACCATCAACGATCATAAAGTGACTTCTTGGGAGCAGGTCTCTTCGTCTGTCAGAGATTCCGGCGGCAAAGAGCTGAAGCTGCGCGTCCGGCGCGGCGGCGAGGAATTGACCATCACTGCGACTCCGGTGCGCGACAAGGTGAAAAACATTTTCGGCGAGCCGACCGAGGAACGCTACCTGCTTGGCATGGGCCGCGCCGAGGATGTGGTGTACAGCAAAGTTTCTCTGCCCGAATCAATCAAGTTGGCCTTTGAGCACACCTGGAGCATGATCGTGCTCACGGTCATGGGCATAGTCAAAATGATCCAGAGGGTGATTCCGGCCTCCGAGCTGGGCGGGCCAATCCGCATCGCTGAAATCGCGGGCGAGCAGCTTAAAGAGGGCTGGATCAATCTGATTCATTTCACCGGCCTGCTTTCGGTCAACCTTGGCATTCTCAATCTGCTGCCGATACCGATTCTCGACGGCGGCCACCTCGTTTTTCTCAGCATCGAAGCAGTCCGCCGCAAGCCGATGGGTGAAACAGCCCTGATGCGGGCGCAGCAGGTCGGCATGGCTCTGCTCGGCACGCTGATGCTGTTCGTTTTCTACAACGACATCGCCCGGCTGGTGCATCGTTTCCTGTGAGCGACCTTCCTCTCATCCTTTCCATCGAAACCGCCGCAGGCTGCGGCAGCGTCGCGCTGACTCGCGGCGGCGCACGTGATGGCCGCCTGATCGCCGAGGCCGCTGTTCATGCCGAAATCACGCATTCCCGGCGGCTGCTTGGCTCAGTCGAATGGGTAATGCAGTCGGTCGGCGCGGACTGGCGCGATTTGGCCGCTGTAGCCGTGAGCATCGGCCCCGGCTCTTTCACTGGCCTGCGCATCGGCTTGGCCGCAGCAAAAGGCATCGTCTTCGCCGCTGCCAAGCCGCTCATCTGCGTGCCAACCTTGGATGCCGTCGCGCTGTCCTGCCCGCTTGCGGACGGGCCGCTCTGGTGCGTCATGGATGCCCGCAAGCAGGAGGTGTATGCCGCCTGCTACGGCCCGGAAGGACAAATTTGTCCGGCGGAGGCTGTCCGCCCGGAAGTGCTGGCGGAGAAGATTGCACTGCCTGCGGTCATTGCCGGGCCGGGGCTGGCCGAATATTACCACATTTTCTCGCGCATTGCCGGGCTGCGCTGCATTCCGCCCGCCTTGAGCAGTCCCAGCGCGGCGAAAATAGGCTTTCTTGCCGCAGACAAGCTGGCGCGAGGCGAAAGCAGCGACCCGGCTGCGGCTGCGCCGCTGTATGTTCGTGCTTCGGAAGCTGAGGTGAATTTGAAGAAGAAAGCAGCGGTGATGCAGCAGTAGGGGCGAAAAATTTTTCGCCCCTACCACCTTTTGTCAGGGCAGGTATTCCATGATCCAGCGCAAACAGACCAAACAAATTTTCATTGGCCAAACTCCGGTTGGCGGCGGCGCGCCGATCACCGTGCAGTCCATGACCAACACCGACACCCGCGATGCCGAGGCGACAGTCCGCCAGATCAAGGGATTAGAGGAGGCGGGCTGCGAAATCATCCGGGTGGCCGTGCCGGATATGGAAGCAGCGGCGGCCATTCGTGCTATCCGCGAACAGATCACGATTCCGCTGATTGCCGACATTCATTTTGATTCTCGGCTCGCAGTTGCGTCCTTGGAAAACGGGGCGCAGGCCATCCGCATCAATCCCGGCAATCTCGGCGGGCCGGACAAACTGGCGCGGGTGGTGGACGCGGCCAAGCTGCACAAGGCGGCGATCCGCGTCGGCGTGAACTCCGGCTCCATCGAGAAGGAATTGCTGGAGAAATATGGCTATCCCAGCCCGGACAACTGCCGCGCCCTGATCGAAAGTGCGCTGAACAAGGTAGCGGACATTGAGCGGCTGGGCTTCAGCGAGATCAAAATTTCCGTCAAATCTTCAGACACCCTGACCACCATCGCCGCCTGCCGCGAGCTGGCGCAACGTACCGATTATCCATTGCATCTCGGCGTGACCGAAGCGGGCGGCCTGATTGCCGGCACGGTCAAGTCCAGCGTCGCCCTTGGCATACTGCTCTCCGAGGGCATCGGCGACACCTTCCGCATTTCCTTGACCCGCGATCCGCTGGAGGAAGTGCGGGTCGGCTTTGAGCTGCTCCGTTCTCTGCGCATTCGTGAACGCGGGCCGGAGCTGATCTCCTGTCCAACCTGCGGCCGCACCCGGATTGATCTTTTTTCGCTCGCGGAAGAGGTGGAGCGGGTCTTGCAGACCATGAAATCGAACCTCAAAGTGGCGGTGATGGGCTGCGTCGTCAACGGTCCCGGCGAGGCACGGGAAGCAGACATCGGCATTGCCGGCGGTCATGGCTTGGGCATCATCTTCAAGAAGGGCGAGATATTCAAGAAACTGCCGGAAGCCGAGCTGCTGCCTGCGTTTCTGGAGGAATTGCGGAAGATGGATGCGGAACGAAGTAACCTGTAGCTGCTCATCTTGGAAATCATCTTGGAAATATTGATAATCTATTAGACCTCTTGCATAAGTGCTGTCATGCTTAACTTTTTGAGTAAAACATTTTTTCCGCTGTAATTGAGCCGACTCTTTTTTTTGGATGCTCGACAGGCTGCCCGGAAGCGTCAATCAGCGCAGACTTCAAAGCTGAACGACATGACACAGCTTTTTCTCCAGGAAGATGAAATATTTCTGATTCAATCAGAGTGCCTTCGTTTTTTTATCGTCCTGCATTCTGCTGATTCACTGATTCCATAACAAACTCATGTATGGAATTCAGTCCGGCATTTACGCCAATACATCAAAGTCATGAGAAGCTGATCATTACGGCTCAATTTTGTCGGATGGCCAAAATCTCTTATATTCTTCTTTGTTTCCTCCAACATAATATTGAAAATATCGCGTTGAACTCGGACTGCTCTTTTGAAATCCACGCCGCTGAGGACGCACACGTTTTCATTTTTCATAGCTGTTTATTATCAGGCAATTACGACTTATGCAAGAGATATGATATCTCCCCGCTGGATGATGCCCTTGACCGCCAGTCTTCAGCGGAGGCGTTGGCGCGGATGTTTCAGAAGAGCTGAATGCAGCCTTCATGCTGGAAAATGGCTTGTTGACGTGGTCAATTAAAAAAAATGCAGATTCAATTTTAATCAGCCATATTTCATGTGTCGACGAATAATATTTGTTGATGTTGATGATACACTGATCCGTTCTTATGGTTCCAAGCGCATTCCAATGCACTCAGTTGTCGAGAATATCCGCGCACTCCATAAGGCAGGAAATTTTCTGTACTTATGGAGTTCAGGCGGTGCTGAATATGCTCGCAACTCAGCCGCAGAGCTTGGAATTGAGTCCTTGTTTTCAGCATTTCTGCCGAAACCGGATGTTTATATCGATGATCAACCTGTGCATGAATGGAGGACTTGCCGCCATATTCTTCCACATAATGCGAATGATGCCTGACAAGCCACTCCAGCAACGCAGCTTGCAGGCCAAAGCCGCCTTGAGTTATCTCCTTGCCTTTCCCTCCCATCTTCCGCTATGGTAGCAGCTGCATTCTGAACAGGCAGGGCGCGCAGCGTGTTCTGCCGCTCTGAAACAGCAGTGCCATTCTCTTGAGAACCCGATGAACACCGCCCTTTCCCTCGACTCCATACTCCCCTTGGTGCGCAAACCGGGCCGCTATATCGGCGGCGAGCTGCACGCGGCGCGGCCTGATTACGCGGCGGTTGATCTCGCCTTCGCGCTGGTCTTCCCGGACTTGTACGAAATCGGCACGTCGCACCAGGGCTTGCAGATACTGTATCACATCCTCAACAGCGAGCCGGGCTTGGCCGCTGAACGCTGCTTCTGCCCGGACACCGACATGGAGGAGCAGCTCCGCCGCCACAAGGTGCCGCTCTTCTCGCTCGAATCGCGGCGGCCCTTGGCGGAATTCGATGTCATCGGCATCACGCTGCCCTACGAGCTGTGCTTCAGCAACATCCTCACCATTCTTGATCTGGCGCAGATTCCGCTGCGGGCGGCGGAGCGCGGCGAGGACGCGCCCTTGGTCATCGGCGGCGGTTCCTGCTCGATGAACCCGGAGCCGCTGGCAGATTTCTTTGATGCCATTGTCTTGGGCGACGGCGAGGAAGTGATTCTGGAGATTGCGGAGGCCTTGCGTGCTGCCAAGAAAGAAAGCCTTTCGCGCCAGGAAAAGCTGCACAAGCTGGCGGAGATTGCCGGCGTATATATCCCAGCCTTTTTCGCGCCGCAGTATGAAGGCCAGCAGCTCAAGGCTGTCCTCCCGCTCAAGCCGGGCTATACACACATCCGCCGCCGCATTGTTTCCCAACTGCCGCCGACCGAACTGCTGGAACGCCCGCTCGTGCCGATGGTCAAGCCGGTGCATGACCGCCTTGGCGTTGAGATTGCGCGGGGCTGCACACGCGGCTGCCGCTTCTGCCAAGCCGGGATGATCTACCGCCCGGTGCGCGAACGCACAGTCGAGCAGGTGATGCAGCTCGCCGAGCAGGGCATTCAGAACTCCGGCTTTGGCGAGCTGGCCTTGCTCTCGCTCTCCACCGGCGATTACTCCTGCCTGCCGGAGCTGCTGACCAAGCTGATGGACCGTTTCGCCGAAGAGCGCGTCTCGATCTCTCTGCCTTCAATGCGGGTCGGCACGCTCACGCCGGAGGTCATCGCCCAGATCAGGCGGGTGCGCAAGACCGGCTTCACGGTCGCGCCGGAAGCAGGCACTGACCGCCTGCGCGAGGTGATCAACAAGGGCATTACGGAAGAGGACTTGCTCGCTGGCTGCCGCGATGCGTTCAACGCAGGCTGGAGCGTGCTCAAGTTCTATTTCATGATCGGCCTGCCCACCGAGACGCTGGAGGACGTGGACGCGATAGTTGACTTGGCGGCGCGGGCGCGGCGCGAGGCCAGCGGCAAGAAGGCGGATATCAACGTCTCGGTCTCCACCTTTGTGCCGAAGCCGCACACGCCCTTCCAGTGGTGCGGCCAGATTTCGCTGGATGAGTCGAAAGAGCGCATCCAGCGGCTGATGAAGAAACTGCCGCCCAAGGGCTACAAGCTGAAGTGGCACGACCCGGAGCAGTGCCTGCTTGAAGGCGTGTTCTCGCGCGGCGACCGCAGGCTGTCGCGTTTATTGGAAGAGGCGTGGCGGGACGGTGCGCGGCTGGATGGCTGGAACGAGCATTTCTCGCTGGCCCGCTGGCAGCAGGCGGCGGAACGCATCGGCATTGATCTGGAATTCTACCTGCGCCAGCGCGACCGCAGCGAAGTCCTGCCCTGGGATCACCTCAGCAGCGGTGTTGACCGCAGTTTCTTGGAGCGCGAATACGAGCGGGCGATGGAGCGCGCCTACACGCCGGACTGCCGCAATCAGGGCTGCCAGAACTGCGGCCTCTGCGATTTCAAGAGCATCAGGCCGTTAGTCAATCCGCCAAAGGAGGCAGCAGCAAGCGCCGTGCCTGCGGTTCATAAGCAAGAGCGCGACAAGAACAGTCAGCCGACCATTTTCCGCTATCGCGCCGATTACTCCCGCCTTGGCGATGGCCGCTTCATTGGGCATCTGGAGCTGCTCAACCTCGTCTTCCGCGCCTTGCAGCGGGCCGGGCTGCCGGTGCTTTTCTCGCAGGGCTTCAATCCCACGCCCAAGGTCTCCTTCAGTCCGGCCTTGCCGGTTGGCGTGGAGAGCGAGATTGAGTTCTTCGAGGTGGATCTTGCCGAACCCATCCGCCGCCCGGCAGAGATGCTGGACGAGCTGAACCGGCAATTGCCGAGCTTCATGGCAATTACTGCCCTTGCTTTGGCCAAGAAAAAGGCTCCGGTCAACGAGATCATCAGCTATGACTGCCTGCTGCCGGAAGGTGTGGCTTTAGAGCAGGCGGCGGACTGCATCGCCGCTTTTCAGGTCACGGAAAAATTCCTGCTGGAGCGCAGCCGCAAGGGCAAAAGCCGTGAGTTTGATCTGAAGGAGTTCATCCGAAAGCTGGAGCTGCACGGCGGCGGCAGGCTGCTGCTTGACCTCTATCACCCCTGCGCTGAAGCGGGTGTCGGGCCGCGTGACGCGCTGGCAGCAGTCTTTGGTTTGAAGGACGAGCAGGCGGAGCTGGTAAGGATTGTGAAGATGAGGGTGAGGGAAATGCAATGATCGCAGCATGATTCTTGGAATTGCCTTGACAAATAATCATAGCGGGATACATTGCTTGCAAACTTCTCTTCCTTTCTTCACCTCTGCCGACCTTGCCCTATGCAACAGAAAACACACCGGCGGCCCAGCCGCCCGCATCTGCTGGCCATCGCGGCCATCCTGTTCCTCCTGACCGCTCCACGCTCAGGTTTCAGTCTTGGCCCGTGGACCAATGGCCAAGCTGCAAACTTGGTGCTGGGGCAGCCTGATTTCACCACAGCCCGCAACTGCGACATTGAAGAGTGCAATGGGACTGACAGAATGTATCGCCCCCAAGCTGTTGCTGTTGATCCGACCACAGGCAAGGTGTTTGTTGCGGACTCCTCAAACAACCGCGTTCTGCGCTTTGCATCGGGAGCAGCCTTGGCGAACGGCGCGGCGGCGGAAGCTGTGCTGGGACAGCCTGATTTTGTCACTACCACTTGGGCAACTACTAGTGCTGCCAGCATGGCTGGTCCTCAAGCTGTTGCTGTCGATGCTGAAGGCCGTCTCTGGGTGGCGGATACATGGAACTTCCGCGTATTGCGTTTTGATAATGCGGCATCGAAAGTAAACGGTGCCAATGCGGACGGTGAGCTAGGGCAATTAGATTTTACCGGAGGCCTTGTTCGGTTGACCAGTCAGAAAAGTATCGGGCAACCTTCCGGGCTTGCCATAGATGTTGAAGGTCGTCTTTGGGTGGCAGAATATTACTATAACCGCATTCTTCGCTTTGACAACGCGGCATCGAAAGCAAACGGTGCCAATGCGGATGCCGTACTTGGACAGGTTGACTTTACGAGCGATGCTGATGCGATTGGCCGGAACAAAATGGATTCTCCGGTAGGTATTACGATAACAGCTACAGGTGCGCTGTTTGTTTCTGACTCGAGAAATCACCGTATTCTGCGCTTTGACAATGCGGCAGACAAAGGAAACGGTGCCGATGCGGACGCTGTGTTAGGGCAGGCAGATTTTATAAGCAATGTAGTCGGATATCAAGCTCGGAATGGGTTATACTATCCGGCTGGTGTCAGCTATGACAACGAAGGACGATTATATGTGGCGGACGGAGATGGTAATAATAACCGTGTCCTCATATTCAACAATGCAGCGGCAAAGGCAAATGGCGCGGATGCCGACAACGTGCTGGGGCAGCCAGACTTCACGACAGCTACTCTGAATCTTTCCGCCAGCGGATTGTCTACTCCGTTGAGCGTGTTCGCCGACAATGCGGGAGGCGCACTGTGGGTGGCTGATAGAGACAATAACCGCGTGCTGCGCTACGTTGGCCAAGCAGTTGCAGCGTATGCGCTGACGGTGAGCAAAAACGGGACAGGCAGCGGCGCAGTGACCAGCAGCCCGGCAGGCATCAGCTGCGGCGGCACCTGCGCCGCGTCCTTCAGCGCAGGGCAGAGCGTGACGCTGACGGCGGCTGCGGCCAGCGGCTCGACCTTCGCAGGCTGGAACGGAGCCTGCTCCGGCACAGGTTCCTGCACAGTCACGATGGACGCGGACAAAGCAGTGACGGCGGCCTTCACTGCGAATGCTGCTGGCAGTCCTTCGCCTTGGCTTCCGGCTATTCAGCAACTTTTGTTGAAGAAATAGAGAAGGCGGGCTGCAGGAGAGCGTGAACTGGGAGCAGGCGGCGGACAGCATCACCGCCTTGCTGGTGCGGATTGTCAAGTTTTCTTTTTTCAGCCAGTTAAAGAATCATTCCCCCCTGCCATCTGGCAGGGGGCTTTTTTTATTGTCAGGCGGGCGGAAAGTTGGTTTGATAGGGCGTTGCACAGGCAGTCTTCCGCAACCATCGCGCAGGAACAACTCACATGAATATGCTCAAGGTCAATTATCCAACCGTGGATGCCGCCCGCATTGAGCAGGCATACCGCGCTGCGGCTGAAGCCTCCCTGCCGCCGGGCGAGGAGCAGCGGCAGGTCATTGCTGCGGTCAAGTCGCTGCTGCATGAGAAAAACGCCGTGCTGATCGCGCATTACTACACGGAAGACGCGGTGCAGGAGCTGGCTGAGAGCACCGGCGGCTGTGTGGCCGATTCGCTGGAGATGGCCCGCTTTGGCCGCGACCACGCCGCGCAGACCTTGGTGGTCGCCGGAGTCCGCTTCATGGGCGAGACTGCGAAAATCCTCAGCCCGGACAAGCGAGTGCTGATGCCTTCCTTGCAGGCGGAATGCTCACTCGACCTGAACTGCCCGGCTGAACTGTTCCGCGAGGCGCGGCGGCAGCACCCGGAGCGAACGGCAGTGGTTTACGCCAACACCAGCGCGGCGGTGAAGGCTGAGGCCGACTGGGTGGTGACATCGAGCAACGCCTTGAAAATCGTCGCCCATCTCAAGCAGGAGGGTCAGAAAATTCTTTGGGCTTCAGACCGCTTCCTCGGCAGCTACATTCAGCGCGAGACCGGCGCGGACATGCTGCTCTGGCCCGGCTCCTGCATCGTCCATGAGCAGTTCAAGGCCGACGGGCTGCGGCGGCTGAAAGAGCGGCATCCAGAGGCCGAAGTGCTGGTGCATCCTGAATCACCGCCGGAAGTCATCGGTCTGGCTGATTATGTCGGCTCGACCACCAATCTACTCAACGCGGCCAAGCGGAGCAAGGCTCCGGCCTTCATCGTCGCCACCGAGCCGGGCATTTTTTATAAAATGCGGCAGGCGATGCCGGACAAGCTCTTCTTGGAAGCCCCGAAAGCGGGCGAAGGCGCAATCTGCGAGTCGTGCAGCCGCTGCCCGTGGATGGCTATGAACGGCCTGCGCAATCTGCTCGCCGCTCTGCAAGACGGGCGCAACGAGGTGCAGGTGGAAGAAAGCGTGCGCCTCCGGGCGGTTGAATCTCTCAGCCGGATGATGGGGTTCTCGTTTGCCGCCAGCCCGCCGACCTGCGCCTGAAAACCCCTCATTTTCGGCATTGACAGCCCGGCCAGCAGGACGCATCCTTTTTTACAAAGGATACCCTACATCCCCCCAACCTATTTGCATGGAGGAATGCAATGAAGCGAATCATCCTGTTTTTGCTGACCAATATCGCGGTGATGCTGGTGCTGTCCGTCAGTGCCCGCATTCTCGGCGTGGACCGCTTTCTCACCGCTGGCGGCCTGAATATGGGCATGTTGCTGGCCTTTGCCGCCCTGATCGGCTTCGGCGGCTCCTTCATCTCGCTCTTCATGTCGAAGATGATGGCGAAATGGAGCACCGGCGCAGAGGTTATTGAGCAGCCCCGCACTGAGGAGGAACGGTGGTTGGTCAACACCGTCGCCCGGTTGGCGGAGCGGGCCAACCTGCCCATGCCGGAGGTGGCAATTTATGAAGGCGCGCCGAACGCCTTCGCCACTGGCCCCAGCAAGTCGAACTCGTTAGTGGCGGTGTCCACCGGCCTGCTTCAGACCATGAACCGGCGGCAGGTGGAAGCGGTCTTAGCCCATGAAGTCGCGCATGTGGCCAACGGCGACATGGTCACGCTGACCCTGATTCAGGGCGTGGTCAACACCTTCGTGATCTTCCTTTCCCGCGCCGCCGCGTATGTCGTGGACAACTTCCTGCGCGGCGACGAGGAGGAATCCAGCGGCCCTGGCATGGCATATTATTTGATCAGCATCGTCTTCGAGCTGCTTTTCGGCATCCTGGCCAGCATCGTTGTCATGTATTTCTCCCGTCAGCGCGAATACCGGGCCGACGCAGGCGCGGCGCAGCTGCTCCGCGACCGGCGGCCCATGATTGACGCGCTCCGCGCCCTTGGCGGAATGCCGTCCAGCGAGCTGCCGAAAGAGATGGCGGCCAGCGGCATTTCCGGCAATACGATGAAGGCCATCTTCAGCACCCACCCGCCGCTGGAAGAGCGCATCGCCGCTTTGGAGTCCGCCAGCTAATCGGCACAACCGCAGGCGGAACCGCGCGGCAGTTCCCTTGCGGTATATCACTGCCAGCAAGCCCCGACAAAATTCAGACCGAGATGGAGTTGATGCGTTTTTCTTTTTTGTTTTTTTGCAAAAATAGCTGAGTTCCGGCAGACTGTAATTATAGCCGCAGGCTGCTGAAACTGTGCCAGCTTGTCCTGCCAATGTTGCGACAACCTAAACCTTATAAGGAAAGAACCATGCTGCCTCTCATTCAAAAACATCGGCGCGCCGCATCTCTATTCTTTGTGTTATGTACTCTTGCCGTGACGGTGACGGTGCTAAATTGCTTGCAGCTCAATCCGGTGCCATTGAAAACCATGTCCTTTTATCAAGGCGAGCTGTTCAATTTGATCATGTCGTTGTCGGTGATAGCTGTTTTTATGGAGCGGGCGGTTGAAGCGATTTTAGTTCCCATCAGAACGCCGGACCGGCAGCAGATTGAGCATGATATTGCAATGCTCCGCGCTGATTTTGCTGGTGGCACGGATGCTGCTCTCCAGCGGCGGTTGAAGGAAAAAGAGCATGAGCTTGCAGTGTATCGCTTAAAAACCGCCCGTTATGCCTACTGGCTGAGTTACGCTCTTGGCATGGCCGTCAGCGTGGTTGGGGTGAGAGCTTTGAGTGGGTTGGTTGACTTGGCTGCCTTGAACAACCTCTCGTTAATCCAAAAAAATCTTTTCGGCTTAGTTGATATCGTCATCACCGGCGGCGTGATCGCAGGCGGCAGCGCGGCGATAGACAAAATGGGCCGCAAGATCAGTGAAACGCTGAATTTGCGTTCGGCCACCACATCCACTGTGCGACCTGCGATGGCAGCAGCGCCAAGCCCAAGCAATGATGCTGCGCCGGAACAGCCCGTAACTCCGACAGCAAATTGAACACAATGACTTCCGCTGCAACGTGGACCATCGGCAAGGATTCGCCTGCCTGCATCTGCCAGCTTCTCCAGCAGCAGGCGCAGGCCGGAGTCAAATTTTTCTGCTTTGACTATTTCGACACCTTGGCGGTGCGCGTGATTGAGCCGGAATTCACCAAACAGCTCGCCGCCCGGATGCACAGTCTGCTCTTGGGCGGCCACGTATCCCCGGAGCAGCTCTACACCCTGCGCCAGCAGCTTGAGCGGGAATTGAGCGCGGAAAGTGCAGCCACCGGCGGCGAGTTGGAATTTTACATGGAGCCGTTCGCCCGCGCCTATCGCCTGCGTCTGCAATCTCAATTTGGTGATCTTGCGCCGCTGCACGATGCGGACAGCTTTGTCGAACGCATCTTGTCCATCGAAACTGCTGTGGAAAAAGCCATGCAGCGACCGTGCGCTGAGGCTGTGCAGGTGCTCGCTTGGCTGCGGCAGCAGGGTTTCCGCACAGTTTTGGTCTCGGATTTCTACCTGCCGGGCCGCTGCTTCACCGAAATGCTGACCAATCTGGGTTTGAACGGCCAGTTTGAGCACATCTATGTTTCCGCTGATCACGGTATAGCCAAATCGTCAGGCAGGCTGTATGAAAAAATTTGCGCCGAGCTATGCTGTCAGCCGGACGAGCTGCTGATGATCGGCGACAATCAGCATTCCGATGTGGCGCGGGCGCAAGAAAAAGGGCTGCGCTGCCTGCACCTGCTCAACCCGGCGCAGAAGGCGTTTTATCAGCAATGGGAGCCTGCGCAGCTTGATGCGCCTGCCTTTGTCCGGCAGCGGTTTGATGCAGCAGCAGCCACATCCGGCCTGTTCAAAGAAACCGGAACCAGCCTCTGGCTTTTCACGTGGAATCTGCTGCACAGTCTGCTCCAACAGCAAGCGCGGGATGTTTTTTTTCTCTCCAAAGAAGGCGAGTTTCTGAAAGCTCTCTTTGATCAGATGCAGGCCGACCTTTTTGGCAGGCCGGTGGTGCGCAGCCATTACCTGCTGGTTTCGCGCAAAGCCACATTTCTGGCATCGCTCAAGCCCTTGGAGGAAGAAGATTTCAACCGCCTGTTTTATTTTTACCGCAACATCTCGCCGCGTGATTTCCTCCTCAGTTTGAACATTGAGGAGCCTATAGCCGCAGAGCTGTGCCGCCAAGCTGGGATTGATTTCCAGACCCGCCTGATTGATTTGCCGAACCAGCCGGTCTTCCAGCAGCTTTTGGCCTGCGATTCATTCCGCGATATCTACGAAAAACGGCGCAAGCAGCAGCGCAGAAATTTCGTTGCCTATTTGCAGTCCTTTGGCGTTGACTACGAAAATGACGGGCTAACCATTGTTGATGTGGGATGGAAAGGGTCTATTCAAGATAATATCTGGCATATCCTCGGCGGCACGGTGAAGATGCAGGGATATTATGCTGGGTTCTTGGATGCGGCAGTTAAGCAGCAAAATAATAGCAAGCAAGGATTGCTCTTTGACAACACAAGTTCGCTGCCGTATTTCAACGTCTATAACAACAATCGCTCGTTGTTTGAAATGATGCTGGGCGCATCACACGGAAGCGCAGACGGATATTTCCTTTCTGAGGAAATATCTGTAACACATGATGATCATCGCCGTGAAGTCCGCCAGCGCATTAAAACAGAAAATGGCGAGCTGCTGATCGCTGCTGTGGATATGCCGCAGGAACGCGCTTTGTTTGAGGAAAAGATCAAACCGTTGCAAACACAGATGCTGGCTGAGAACAAGCGGCTGAACGCGGCCTGTTTGCACTCAGGCTGCGTCCTGCCTAAGCTGGAATGGTTCGCCCGCCGTCATGCCCGCATGGTCTTCACGCCAAGCTCTCAGGAAATAGATTTTTTTGAAAGCCTCTATCATTTAGAGAACTTCGGTGTGTTTGAATACACCGACTTCCGCACCGAAGCCAATCTGTCGTTGCAGGAGCGGTGGCGGAATTTCGTTGCCATGCGCAAAAATTCTTCCATCTTGGAAATGGGCACGTGGCCGCCTATCATCCTGCGGCGGCTGGGCTTGGATTTCTACCGCCACATCAACGGCAGAAGGCGGCTGCAGCGCGAATTTGGCAGCTATTTTTTGTAAGCTCTCCCGAAGTCGCGCAGGTCGTCAGACCAGCCGTTTTTTTTTGTCATCCTTCCGCACTTGCGTTATAGTGGAGCGGCAAAAGTCTATTTCACCTCTCAGACATTCCCAGCATGGCACAGCAACTTCTTTTTGAAATCGGCACGGAAGAGATTCCGGCCAGTTATATCCGGCCCGCGCTTGCTTATTTGGAGCAGGCTGTTGCAGATAAACTTCGGGAACTCGGCCTGAGCTTTGGCTGGGTGCGCAGCGCAGGCACGCCGCGCCGCTTGACCTTGGCGGTGGATGAGGTGCAGGAGGAGCAGCCCACCCGCTTGCAGGAGCACATCGGCCCGGCCAAGCAGGCGGCCTTTGATGCCAACGGTCAGCCGACCAAGGCCGCGCTTGGCTTCGCCCGCTCCAAAGGCGTGGCTGTTGAGCAGCTGCAAATCGTCGCCACGGCCAAGGGCGAATATCTGATGGCTGTCGAGGAAATCAAAGGCCGCGCCGCCGCCGAGCTGCTGCCAGCCGTGCTGGAAGAGCTGCTGCGGGGCATTCCTTTCCCGAAATCAATGCGCTGGGCGGAGAGCAAGCTGGCCTTTGCCCGGCCTGTGCAGTGGCTGCTCGCCCTCTACGGCGGCAAAGTGCTGCCGGTGGCGGTGGAAGACTTGCGCGGCGGCGACACGACCCGTGGGCACCGCTTCCTCAGCCAGGAGCCGGTTTCCGTGCGGAATTTCGAGGATTATCTCAGCAAGCTGACAGAGAAAGCGGTCATCGCCGACATTGAGATCCGCCGGACGATGGTGATTGAGGAGGTGAAAAAAGCGGTGCTGGCGCAGGCCGGAGCCGAGGCGCAGCCGCTGCTTGACGAGGGACTGCTGGACATCGTCACCAATCTGGTGGAGAAGCCGCACGGGGTCTGCGGCAGCTTTGAGGAAAAATTTCTCGCCCTGCCCGCCGAGGTGCTGATCACCTCCATGCGCGAGCATCAGAAATATTTTCCGGTCGCCGACCAGAGCGGCAAGCTGCTGCCGTACTTTGTCGCGGTCAACAACAACGCCGTCGCCGACCGTGAACTTGCGGTCAGCGGCCATCAGCGCGTTCTCCGCGCCCGCTTGGAAGATGCCTTCTTCTTTTTCAAAGAGGACACGAAAAAGCCGCTGGCCAGCCGCATTGACGGCCTGAGCGGCATCGTCTTCCAGCACAAGCTCGGCACCATGACCGAAAAAAGCGGGCGCATCGCCGCGCTCACCGCCTGGCTGGCTGACCGGCTCGCCCCGGAGCAGAAGGCGGACGCGCTGCGGGCGGCGGAGCTGGCCAAGGCCGATCTGCTCACAGCAATGGTCGGCGAATTTCCAACCTTGCAGGGCATCATTGGCCGCGCCTACGCCTTGCTCGACGGCGAAAAGCCTGCTGTGGCCGAAGCCATCCGCGAGCACTATCTGCCAGTCCGCGCAGGCGGCGAGCTGCCGCAGTCGCTGCCTGGCGCGTTGGTGGGCATTGCCGACCGCATTGACACCATCATCGGCTGCTTCGCCATCGGCGAGCGGCCCACGGGCAGCAAGGACGCGTTCGGCCAGCGGCGGCTCGCGCTCGGCTTGATCAACATCATCCGCAGCCTGAATCTGCGGCTTTCGCTGACAGAGCTGGCGCAGCAGGCTTTGGCCGCTTATGCGGGCAAAATCGAAGCGAAAGAGGACACGCTGGCCGAAACCCTGACCTTCATCCGCCTGCGCTTTGAGAACGATCTGACCGCCGCCGGAAAAAGCCAGGCCGCTGTCGAGGCGGCGGCCTCAGTTGCTTTTGATGATTTGACCGACTGCATAGCCCGCATAGAAGCCCTTGAAGCCATGCGCGGCAGCGAGACCTTTGCCGTGCTTGCCGGTTCGTTCAAGCGCATCGCCAACATCATCAAGGACAACCGCGAAACAGCGGTGGATGAAGCTCTGTTGACCGAAGCGGCGGAAAAGGAGCTGCACAGCACTTGCAGCATCGTGGCAATGCAGGCGAATCCGCTGCTGGCCCAGCGCGATTACGCCGCCGCGCTCAACGCCATGCTGGCGATGAAGGAGCCGGTAGACCGCTTCTTCGAGCAGGTCATGGTCATGGACGAAAACCCGGCGGTGCGCCGCAACCGGCTCAATCTGCTCACCGGCTTGGCCGCCTTGGTGCGGCAGGTTGGCGACATCTCGCGGATGTCGGCTGAGGCTTGACAGCACCTGTTCCGCAACAATAAGAAAGGCCATCATAGCAGATGGCCTTTCTTATGCAGTCCATTACTTATTCAGGCCCCTGATCTTGCTGGGCAGCAGTGCTTACGAGAATTCCTGCGCCGCAGATCAAAGATAATGTTGCGCAAAAATAAGCATTTTCTTTTCAGTTGATGAATAACAGTAAAAAGAACTGTCATTTTCATATCTGCCTCTTGATATGTCTTGCTGTTCTTTTTCTGCAAGCAAAGTTTTTTTAATTTAATTGCAACAGGTCTAAAGAAGAACGCTGTTTTCTCTTCCCTAACGTATAAGGAGGTCGCCCATGAGCCAGCACCGCTTCGAGACCCTTGCCCTGCACGCTGGGCACGTTGTTGATCAGGACACGCTTTCCAGAGCGGTGCCCGTTTATCGCACCAGCTCGTATTTATTCAAAGACAGCCAGCACGCCGCTAATTTGTTCAGCCTGAAAGAGCTGGGCAACATCTACACCCGGCTGATGAATCCGACGCAGGACGTGCTGGAAAAGCGGGTTGCGGCCTTGGAAGGCGGCGCGGCGGCCTTGGCCCTAGCTTCCGGCACTTCAGCGATTTTCTACGCGATCATCAACATCTGCGCGGCAGGCGACGAGGTGGTTGCGGCCAACAATCTCTATGGCGGCACCTATACCCAGTTTGACGCGATCCTGCCGCAGCTCGGCATCACGGTGCGCATGGTTGATCCGAAAGACCCTGCCAGCTTCGACCGTGCGGTGAACGCGAAGACCAAGGCCATTTTCTGCGAGACCATCGGCAATCCCGGCTTGGAGATGACCGACTTGGAAGCGGTGGCGGCAGTGGCCCGCAAGCATCATCTGCCCCTGATTGTTGACTCCACCTTCACCCCGCCCTGTCTGCTTCGGCCTTTGGAGCATGGCGCGGACATCGTCGTGCATTCACTGACCAAGTGGATGGGTGGCCACGGTCTGGCTATCGGCGGCATCGTCGTGGACAGCGGCAGGTTTGACTGGACCGACCCCAAGTTCACGCTCTACAATCAGCCGGACGCAGGCTATCACGGCCTGCGTTTTGCGCATGATCTTGGCACACTGAACCCTGTCGCCTTTGCCCTGCGGATGCGCCTGGTGCCGCTGCGCAATCTCGGCGCCTGCATCAGCCCGGACAACTGCGCCTTCTTCCTTCAAGGCATCGAGACGCTCGCGCTGCGCATGGAGCGGCACTGCGCCAATGCCCAAGCAGTCGCGGAATTCCTGCAACAGCACCCAAAAGTTGACTGGGTGCGCTATCCCGGCCTGCCGGGCGAGGCGAACAGCACGGCCCGCAACTATCTGAAAAACGGCTTCGGCGGCATGGTCGCTTTCGGCATCAAGGGCGGCAGAGAGGCAGGCCAGCGTTTCATTGACAGCCTGCGCCTTTTCTCGCTCTTAGCCAATGTCGGCGACGCGAAGTCGCTGGCCATTCATCCTGCCAGCACCACCCATTCGCAGCTCTCCGCCGAGCAGCTTGCCGCCGCCGGACTGAGTGAGGCGATGATCCGCCTGTCCATCGGCATCGAGCATCTTGACGACATCCTTGCCGATCTGGAGCAGGCGTTCAACGCGGCCTGATGCCCTCTGCTGCTGCCGTCAGTGAATTTCACTGACGGTTCACCGTCATTTTTTCCGTCATTTTTCCCCTGTTCATCTGTTGTCCCTTGCGGATGACTGTGTTATGCTGGGGCGCAACTTGATCAGATTCCCAATTTTGGCCCTGAAGATGAACCGCATCCGCATCTACAACACGCTGACGAAAAAAAAGGAACCGCTGCAGCCGCTGGAGGAGGGGCATGTCCGCCTCTATGTCTGCGGCATCACCTCCTACGACTGGTGCCACATCGGCCACGCCCGTTCCGCGCTGGTCTTTGACATGGCCGTGCGCTACCTGCGTTGGCGCGGCTTTCAAGTGACCTTTGTCCGTAATTTTACCGATATTGACGACAAGATCATCAACCGGGCTAATGAGCAGGGCGTGGATTCCAAAGTGCTGGCCGAACGCTTCATCGCTGAATTTTACACCGACATGGACGCGCTCGGCGTGCTGCGGGCGGACATTGAGCCGAAGGCCACCGAACATATTCCAGAGATGATCAGCCTGATTGAGCAGCTTGTCGAGCGCGGCCTTGCCTATCCCTCCGGCGGGGATGTCTATTACCGGGTGCGCGGCTTCGCGGACTACGGCTGCCTGTCGGGCCGCAAGTTCGAGGAGATGCAGGCCGGGGCGCGGGTGGATGTGAATGAGCAGAAGGAAGACCCGATGGATTTCGTCCTCTGGAAGGGCGCGAAGCCGGGCGAGCCGAAATGGCCCAGCCCCTGGGGCGAAGGCCGTCCAGGCTGGCATATCGAGTGCTCGGCCATGAGCCGCAAATATCTCGGCGCGACCTTTGACATCCACGGCGGCGGCCAGGATCTGATTTTCCCGCACCATGAGAACGAGATAGCGCAGTCGGTCGGTGCGAACGGCCAGCCTTTCGCCAAGCTCTGGATGCACCACGGCTTCGTCACGGTCAAGGAAGAGAAGATGTCCAAATCGTTGGGCAATTTCCTCACCATCCGCGAGGTTCTCAAGCACTGGCCCGCCGAGGTGCTGCGGCTTTTCCTCTTCTCCACCCAGTACCGCAATCCGCTCGATTACAACGAGACCGCCCTGCGCGATGCCGAAGCGGGCCTTGACCGGATGTATGACTGCTTGGCGAAGATCGCCGCGCTGCCGGACAGCGCAGGCATGGCGGAGCAGCCGCGCGTCAGCGGCAAGGAGCGGGAGAAAATCGCCGGGCTGCGGGAGCAGTTCACAGCGGCGATGGACAATGATTTCAACACGGCGCAGGCACTTGGCCAGCTTTTCGACGCGGTGAAGCTGCTCAACAAGGCGGCCCGGATGCTGCTCGATCAGCCCGGCAACGCTGAGGATTTGGCCGCGCTGCGCCAAGGCGCAGCGGATTTGCGCGAGCTGGCGGGCATTCTCGGTCTGCTGGGCCAGAATCCGGCGGACTATCTGCGCCGGAAAAAGGAGAAGCTGCTTGCTGCCGTCAGCCTGAGTGAGGCGGCAATCAACGAGCTGATCGCCCGGCGCAACGCCGCCCGCGAGCGTAAGGATTGGGCGGCCAGCGACGCAGTGCGCGACGAGCTGTTATCGCATAAAATTGAATTGCAGGACGGGCCGGAGGGAACGACGTGGAGCGTGAAGGCATGAGCCGCATACCAGCAGCAGCAGGCGTGTTTTATGAGGCGGACCCGGACAAGCTGCGCAAGGAGCTGGGCCGCCTGCTGCCTGCCGCGCAGCGGAAGAAAAAGGCTCCGGCCAAGGCGGTGATCGTCCCGCATGGGGGCTACATTTATTCCGGCGAAGTGGCGGGCGAGACATTGGCGCGGACGGAAATCCCGGAAACGGTCATCCTGCTCGGCCCGAACCACAGCACCGGCCTGGGCGCGCCGCTGGCAGTGAGCAATGAGGACTGGGAAACGCCGCTCGGCACAGTGCCGCTGGCCAAAGAGCTGGCTGCTGCGCTGGTCAAAGGCTCCAAGCTCTTCAAAAGCGACAATACCGCCCATCTGCGCGAGCACGCCCTTGAGGTGCAGCTGCCCTTTCTCCAGCATCTGCAAAAAAAGCTGCGGATCGTGCCAGTGTCCATTTCTCGGCTGCCGCTGCCGCAGTGCCGTCAGGCAGGCATGGACTTGGCCCAAGTGATCAAGAATCACGCCAAACCGGTGCTGCTTGTCGTCAGCACAGACATGAGCCACCACGAGCCGCGCGCTGTGGTTTCGGAGAAAGACCAGCTCGCCCTTGGCGACATCCTCAGTCTTGATCCCGCCAGCCTCTACCGCACCGTGCTGACTAAGCGGATCAGTATGTGCGGGGTCACGCCGGTGACCATCGCCCTCTTTGCCGCCTTGGAATTGGGCGCGGAGCGGGCCGCACTGATCCGTCACACTGACTCTGGCTATGTCAGCGGCGACGCGCAGCGGGTGGTCGGCTATGCCGGGCTGGTGGTGCGGTGAATGCGCAGTCGGGCCGTTGCAATTCAATCTCTTGAACTGAAGATATTCCATGAAAAACACAGCCAGCTTTCATAAAGTCTCAATTGTCATTCCAGCTTACAACGAGGAAAAGACCCTGCAAGAAGTTGTTGACGCAGTGCAGGCTGTCAGGCTGCCGCTGGACAAGGAAATCGTGCTGGTGGATGATGCGTCAAAAGACAGCACCCGGCAGATTATGGAGCAACTGCAAGGCGGCAACCTCATCCGGGTTTTTCACGAAAAGAATCAGGGCAAAGGCGCAGCCCTGCGCTCCGGCATCGCCAAAGCGACGGGCGACATCATCTTGATTCAAGATGCGGATTTGGAATACGACCCGGAGGAATATCCCAAGTTGCTTCAGCCAATATTGGACGGCAAGGCTGATGTGGTTTATGGCTCGCGCTTTGTCGGTTCAGACGCGCATCGGGTGCTGTACTTTTGGCACATGATGGGAAACCGTTTCCTGACGTTGCTCTCCAATATGTTCACCAATCTGAATTTGACCGATATGGAAACCTGTTACAAGGTGTTCCGGCGGGAAGTGATTCAGGGTATTGCCATCAAGGAAAATCGTTTTGGTTTTGAGCCGGAAATCACCGCCAAAGTTGCCAAATCCGGCAGCCGGATTTATGAAGTCGGCATCTCCTACAGCGGACGCACCTACGCAGAGGGGAAAAAGATCGGCATGAAGGATGGATTCCGCGCTCTGTACTGCATCATAAAATATCGTTTCTTTGCGAACTGAATTCCTCATGAACACAGAAAATTTTCCAATTCCCTTTGTCAAAATTAGCGGCACTGGCAATGATTTCATTCTCATTGACCACCGTCAGCCGCTGATAGCTCCTGATTCCATGCCTGCCTTTGCCGCCGCAGTCTGCCGTCGCAAATTTTCTGTCGGCGCGGACGGTCTGATTCTCATTGAGAATTCAGAGCAGGCGGATTTCCGCTGGCGATTCTTCAATGCCGACGGTTCAATTGCAGAAATGTGCGGCAACGGAGCGCGCTGCGCCGCTCGCTTTGCTTTCATGCAGGGCATTGCTCCGGCGAAGATGCGCTTTGGGACCTTGGCAGGCATTATTGAAGCTGAGGTTTCCGGCAGCGAGGTGGCGGTGAAGATGACCGAACCGCGTGATTTACGTCTGCATCAAACTATCAGCGTCAACAATGCGCCGCTGACTTTGCACAGCCTCAATACTGGCGTGCCTCATGCGGTGGTCTTTGTTGATAATATCGAAGAAACCGACGTGCGCGGCCTTGGCCGGGCCATTCGCTACCACGAAGCCTTTCAGTCCGCAGGGACCAACGTCAATTTCGTGCAAAAGCGCGGCGATGCCTTCAAAGTGCGCACCTACGAGCGCGGCGTGGAGGACGAGACGCTGGCCTGCGGCACTGGCTCCGCTGCCAGCGCGATCATCGCCGCCCTGCTTGGCCAAGCCGCCTCGCCGGTGGAAATCATCACTTCCGGCGGCGACCGCCTCCTGATTTTGTTCGAGCTGGGCGAGGTTAAGACTGGCGGAACAGGGCCAATTGTTTATAATGTTTTCCTTAAAGGCCCAGCCCGGATCATCTACGCGGGAGAACTGCGCAGCGAGGCATTGCTTTAAAGTAATGCCGTACCTCTTATCGATAAAATCAGAGTCGCCTCAGGGCCGTCTGTCTTGCGGATCAAGATGGACGCGCCTTTGCTGAACAAAATGATAACTAAGATGAAACATCCTCCCTGTATTCAGATGGAAAAATCTATAGAGGAAAACATGAATTCCTTCAAGAAGGATATTGTTGTTTCGCTAATTATTTTATGTTATTTGCCTTTCCAGATAAAAATTTTGAAGCTGCAAGACAGTTGTCGCAGTGCAAACTAAGGGGGGGGCAATTTGAAAATGAAAGAGCCATTTCTTGAACCTATATTGAGAAAAATTCGTATAGGCAAGGTCGTTGATGAAGTAAAAGATATTCATAGATGCAATATTCTCGATATCGGCTGTGGCTTTAACCATAAATTTCTCTCTTCTATAGAGCCATATATCGAACATGGAATAGGTATTGATTTTAAAGTTCAAGAATTATCTTCTCATAAAATAAAAACTATCAATATGACATTAAACGAAACTCTTCCTTTTAATGATTGTTCATTTGATGCTGTAACAATGCTTGCAGTTCTTGAACATATAGACAAACCGAGGCATATTGTTTCTGAGGTGCGCAGAGTTTTAAAAAATGAGGGGAAGTTTATTTTGACTGTTCCTGGGAAGCGAGCAAAGCCCTTGCTGGAATTTCTTGCTTTCAAATTAGGAATTATCAACAGGAAAGAGATTGATGATCATAAAAAATACTATGATTTAGATGAGCTGAAAGAGCTTATCTCTGATGTTGACGGTTTGAAAATTATCAAACATCAGTATTTTCAGTTCGGAATGAACAATTTTTGCGTTATCCAAAAATATTAGCCCGGCAGCAGTGTGGAGAACGCAACACATCCACTTCCGGCGGCGACCGCCTGCTGATTTTGTTCGAGCTGGGCGAGGTTAAGGCTGGCAGAACAGAGCCAATTGTTTATAATGTTTTCCTGAAAGGCCCAGCCCGGATCATCTACGCGGGAGAACTGCGCAGCGAGGCATTGCTTTAATATCTCAGGAGAACACGATGACAGCAGCAAAGAGAATTCAGGGAGCCATCACCGCCATTGTCACCCCGATGCGGAATGGCAAGGTTGATGAGGAAAGTTTGGTCAATCTGATCAATTTTCAAATTGAGAGCGGCATTCACGGTCTGGTGCCCTGCGGCACGACCGGCGAGTCCGCCACTCTCAGCTTTGCCGAGCACAAGCGGGTGATCGAGCTGACCGTGAAGACCGTGGCAGGCCGGGTGCCGGTCATTGCCGGAACCGGAGCCAACAACACCCTTGAGGCCATTGAGCTGACCGAGTCGGCCAAGGCCAGCGGCGCGGACGCGGTGCTGTCGGTGGTGCCGTATTACAACAAGCCGAGCCAGGAAGGATTGTATCAGCATTTCAAGGCCATCACCGAGGCAGTGGACATCCCGATGGTGGTGTACAACGTGCCGGGCCGCACTGTCACCAACATGGCCCCGGCCACCGTGGCCCGTTTGGCCGCGTTGCCCAATGTCATCGGCATTAAAGAGGCCTGCGGCTGCCTGAACCAGATTTCCGAGATCATCCGCATCTGCCCGAAAGACTTCATTGTCCTGTCCGGCGATGATTTCACCTCCATGCCCACAGTGCTGATCGGCGGCAAGGGTGTGATTTCGGTGGTTTCCAACGTGATGCCGAAGGCGATGTCCGAGCTGATGGAAGCCGCCCTGAACGGCGACTTGGCCAAGAGCAAGGAAATTCACTACAAGCTCTTCCCGCTGATGGGCACGATGTTCTGCTATCCCAGCCCGGCTCCGGCGAAAAAGGCTGTGCATCTGATTGGCAAGATTGCCACGCCAGAAGTGCGCCTGCCGATGACCGAGATGGACGAGCCGTCGCTGAACAAGCTGACGACGGAGATGAAGAAGCTGGGATTAATTTGATTGATGCAATGGGGCGGTCTTTGGATCGCCCTTTTCAATCAGATATGCAGCAAAAAAAATCATTCCAGCATGGAATGAAAGCCACTATTGCGGAGTTTTCTCTATTGACAGCGGGCGGGGGATGCGCCCTGTAAGCTGTGAAATACAGTCCTTTCTCCTATGCGTATTGAAGGAATTCTTTCTAAATGGAATAATGATCGTGGCTTTGGGTTCATTGCCCCTATGCAAGGCGGTCAGGAAATTTTCGTTCATATCTCAGCATTTCCTAAACAAGGGAAGTGTCCACAAATTGGGGAAAAGCTCACATTTGAAATAGAAATCACTGGAGAGGGAAAAAAGCGGGCAAGGAGCCTCGTGCGGATAGACTTTCCTGAGCCTAAGATGCTAAAGTTTTCCCGTCAGCCCAAAAAAAGAAGCTCACTTGGCTGCGTCGTTTTACCAATTTTCATCCTCGGTTTGATTGCGACTGGCTACGTCAAGTATTTTCAGCGAGTAAATCCGCAAATCGCAATTGCACCACAAGAGCTTGTATCCACTACCACGTCACCATTCCGTTGTGATGGCCGAACGCATTGTTCCCAAATGACTTCATGCGCTGAAGCTACTTTCTTTTTAAAAAATTGCCCAAATACACAAATGGACGGCAATAACGATGGTGTTCCTTGTGAGCGACAGTGGTGTACAAATTTATGAGCCAATGTATCTTTCTTAATTGTTCGCAACAAGTTATCTCAAATCAATGCTACATCATTGATGAAACCATCCCGTGGCAAGCACTCATGCGTCATGTCCAAGGTCTGCCGCAGTCTTCAAGCATTTCTGATGAAGATATAGCAGCAGAAATCGCCAGCGTTCGGAGCAGCTTGGATGATTCATCATCGTATAGGATGGAACTTCACAAGTAATAAACGTATGAACAGCCCGCAACTCGCCTCAACCCAACGCTACACCGTTGATGATTACATCGCATGGAATGACGGGCAGCGTTACGAGCTTCTGCATGGCGGTGTTCATGCCATGTCGCCTGCGCCAAGCTGGCAGCATCAACTGATTTCCAGCAATCTGGAATTTGAAATCAAATTTCATCTGCGGCCAAGAAAAACCTGCCAAATTGTCTATGCGCCGATAGATGTGTATCTGTCACAGGACACTGTTGTTCAGCCGGATATTATCGTTGTCTGTGATTCAAAGAAAATTGAGAAAAAAGGCTACGTTGGCGCACCTGATCTTGTCGTTGAAATTCTTTCACCTTCCACTGCAAAGGCGGACTGGAAAGATAAATATTTTCTCTATGAGAAATCCGGGGTGCGTGAGTATTGGATTGTCAACCCTGACGATGCGCTCGTGCATGTCTTTCTCTTAACCGATGGTAAATTTTGTCTAAGCGGCACGTATTCCGCTGAAGATGCTGTAAAAATAAGCATATTTGAAGATATAATTATTGACCTGAAAAATGTCTTTGAAAAAGATTCCTTATCAACACAAGAGAGCAAATTATGACTAAAGTAATTGTAGCCGGTGCCGCTGGACGTATGGGCCGCCGCATTTGCGATATGGTGCGGCAGCATCCTGGATTGACCTTGAGCGCGGCTTTTGTGCAGGCAGGCAGTCCGTTTGTCGGCAAAGATGTGGGCGAAGTGGCGGGTTTTGGTCCGATTGGCGTGAGCATTGCCGACAGCTTGGAGGCGGTGATTGACCAAGGCGAGGTGATTATTGACTTCACCGCCCATAAGTCCACGATGGAATTCATTAAAATTGCCGCCCAACATGGCCGGGCGATGGTGATCGGCACCACCGGCCTGACCGCTGATAATTTGACCGTACTGCGCGAGACCGCCGCCGGGCATTTTCCCTGCGTCCAATCGCCGAACATGGCGGTGGGCGTGAATGTGCTCTTCAAGCTGGTGGAAAAAACCGCCGCTGTGCTTGGCGATGCCTACGATGTGGAGATAGTCGAGGCGCACCATCGGATGAAGAAGGATGCGCCGTCCGGCACTGCGCTCCGGCTGGGCGAGATGGCCGCCGCTGGCTTGGGCCGCAATCTGGCGGAAGTTGGCGTATATGAGCGGCATGGCATGATCGGCGAGCGCACGGATAAGGAAATCGGCATTCAGACCGTGCGGGCAGGCGACATTGTCGGCGAGCATACCGTTTATTTTGCTGGCGCGGGCGAGCGGATTGAAATCGCTCACCGCGCCCATAGCCGGGACAACTTCGCTCGTGGCGCGGCCTTGGCTGCGGCGTGGGTGGCGGACAAGCCCAAAGGCCTTTACAGCATGTTTGACGTGCTGGGCTTGGGCAGTTTCTGAATGACGGTGCTGCAATACTCCTGCTTCAACATGCAGCAGGAGATGCGGTGCGCTGGCGTTCCGTCCGGCAAATAGTCAATGGAGTCAGGCTGAAGCAGCGTATTCATCACGCAACCTTCCGGGATGCGCAGACTGAAAAAACGGTCTTCGTTCAGCCCGTCCCGACGCAGAAGCTGACCGTTTTCGATGACGAGGCTGTGAATCGGATAATCTTCGCAGAGCGGGCAGCGATAGACCCGGCCATTTGGGAAAACAAAATAATTTTCCGAAACTTGCCCCGCGCAGGAAAAGGTTTCCTTCGGTTCAAGAAAAACCTTGGGAAAGGTGACATGAATGCCGAGTCGGGCGGCTTGACGGGCGGTTTCCGGCACTGCCTCCAGCCAGCGGCTTGGCTCGACTTGCAGCGTGTCGTTCTTGGCTGATTTGCCGCGCAGTCCGATGACTTGGATGAAGAAACGCCGCACACCCAGCTCGGCAAGCAGGGCGGGCATTTTGTGCAGGTGGTCAATATTCAAGGCGGAAACGGTGCAGATCAGGCTGGTGCGGAAGCCAAGCGCAACGGCCTTGCGCAGGTTTTCCGTGCAGACCTGAAACACTCCTTCGCCCCGGATGGGATCGTTCACCGCCGCGTCCGGGCCGTCTAAGCTGAAGCTGAGAAAATCCAGCTCGTCAGGCCGCAGCCGTTCCAAAAAGCTGTGAAACAGGAAGCCGTTGGAATCCACAGTCACGGCGTAACGCAAGGCCTTGGCCGCCCGGATGATTTCTGCCAGATCAGGATGCAGGGTCGGCTCGCCGCCAAGCAGCACTAAATTGCTCTTGCGCTCAGACCGGGCGAAAAGCCGCAGCCAGTCAATGGCCGTTGCTTTCGGCAAAATGCTGGTGCCGTGCTGGGCCGGATTGATGTAGCAATGGCGGCAGGCGAGATTGCACTGGGTGAGCAGGTGCAGGAAAACGTTGCGCTCGCCGGGTTTGAAATCAACCGTTCTGGCTGTTACTTCGCTGGTGTTCTGCAAGAGTGAATTCCGCAAGCAGGCTGCCCTGCCAGTAGGAGTGATTTTGAAAAAACTGGGCAAACAAGGCCAAGCTCTCGCGGCGGAGAATGCCCGGCAGCAGCTCAACCTGCATTTCCTGATAGAGCGGAGCAAGCTGCGCCAAAGGCACGGAAGTGCCGCCGCCCATCACATCTTCATACGCCCAGACAAAACGGCGGATGCCCGACAGCAACATAGTGCTGAAGCACATCAGGCAGGGTTCGAGCGTGGAATAACAGGTGATTGTGCTGCAATCCAAACCCGGCTGCGCTGCCAGCAGACCGCGCAGAGTGACAACTTCGGCATGATCCAGCTCGTTGCGTGACGCGTTGCCGCTGTTTGCGCGGCGGCCTTGCGCGAGGATGCGGCCATCCTGCGCCAGCACGCAGCCAACCGGGAATTCTCCTGCCGCCAAAGCCAGTTCCGCTTCAGACAAAGCGGCCCGCATGAACCGCTCATCTTCCTGCATTTCAGAGCTTCCGGCCAAACTGGAGCACGCTTTTGCCAATAACTGCGCCAGTGTGCGACTGCGTCCAGTCAAGCTGGCGGTCATCAAAGGGCAGATAGACCAGAGCGGCGGTCTGCATTTCTGCTTCCGCCTCAGGCAAGCGGGAAAATATATTGCGTCCGCTGGCAGCGGAGGCGGCCAGAATCACCTTGAGCGACTGCCGGGCCTCACTGAGCGGCAGCGTCACCGGATACGGATTGGCGGTGGTCTTGAGGTGCATGTCCCGTTCTGGGCCGAACAGCCGCTGGCTGATGGTGATCTGCTTGGCGGTGCGGAGAAAAATTTCCGGGCGCAGCTTGAAGGCAGGCACCCAAAACCGCATCTGCTGGCTGCGCCATTCCGGGCGCACAATAAAGGGCTGATTGGTGCGTTCGGCAAAATCCGCAAAGCTGCTGATGCCCAAAGCAGGCAGCTCGGCAGCAATGCGCCAGAACGGCAGATGCAGAGCCGGAGTCCGGCTGCCGCCGGGAATCACCTTGCAGACCGTGCGCTCCAATGCCTCCTTGCCTATCTGCCAGACGATGTCGCAGTTGCTGCAAATCGGTGCCAGACAGTCGCCCTCGCCCTCCAGATTGCCGCCGCAGCGCGGACAGAGCGCGGCCCGGAAGTGAGGCTGCCACGTGTGCTGAAACGGCTCGCTTTTCAACCCAATTGCGGATGAGCCGGGCAGCGGCTGTCCCTGCACCGCATCGAAAAGAATATCGTTTTTGGGCAGCAGCGGCAGATAAATGAAGCTCAAGGTTTCGCCGATATATGCTTGATGATACATCGTTTCATCAGGGCGGTCCTCCATCAGCTTGCGCAGCTTGGTCGCTTTTTCAAAAATATCCCTGATCCGCCCGGAAAAGGGCAAAAAACGGCCTTTGCTGCCGCTGTGAACGCGAAGCAGCGGCATAGCCTGCGGACGCACGCCGAGTGAGGCGGGCAGACCGGGCAGGCCGCTGCCGTCTTGGGTGGTGTCCAAAACCTTGTGCGAAACACCGGCATCCGTGACGGAGAAAATATTGCCCTTGAAGCGCAAGTAGGGAGCGTGCAGCAGCAGGGTCTGCTCTTTGGCCCGGTTGGGCAGGGCATAGCGGAACGGCCCGCCGCTGGCAAGGAGAAAACTTTTCACCTTGCAATACGGGCAGGTGAGCAGGCGGTCGTCCGCCGCAAGGACAACCGAACCGCCGCACTGAGGGCAAGGCTGCTCGACGCGGAGAATGTTCATGCTCATAGCAGTTTCAGGCCGCAGCCGCCGCAGAATTTCGCGCCGGGCAAATTTTCTTGGTTGCAGGCCGTGCAGATCACCGGCACCGGCTTTTTGTCCGCAGGCTGGCCGCAGCGGGAACAGAATCTGTCGCCCGGCGTGAGATTTTTGCCGCAGTTGACGCACTGCATGAGGATAATTTGCTGCCGTCCGCAGAACGGGCAAAAACGGGCCTCGGTGGGAATGCGGTTGCTGCATCCTGAACACTGCGCCGTGCTGACGGCGGTTGAGCTTGTCGAAACCGAGCCTGCTGAAGTTCCGGCAAACATGGCAGGCATCATCATGCCCATTGCCATGCCCAAACCAGCCCCGGCCTCGCCGCCTGCCTGCGCCGCTTTTTCCATCGCCATTCCGGCTTTCATGCGGACAAACTTGTCTATATCTTTAATCGCGCCAAGGCGGCTGCGGTCGTCAATCGCGGCCTGCACCTCCTCCGGCGGCGTGATGGAATTGATGAGCAAATCGTCCAACGCCAAGCCGAGACGGACAAAATCCTTGGCCAGCCGTTTTTTCATCTCCTCCGCCATCTCGTCAAACTGGGCGGGCAGGCTGAACAGCGTGTCCACGGTTTCGCCGAGATAGTCGTTGAGCCGGGAGACGATCACTCGGCCCAGATATTCTTCAATCTGTTCGGTGCTGTATTTGCCCATCGTCCCGGCCAAAGTGTTGATAAACAGCACTGGCTGGATGACGCGGATGTTGAAGATGCCGTGCGCCCGCAGGCGGACAAAGCCCAGCTCCGAATCGCGGAAGGCGAGCGGATCGCGGGTGCCCCATTTCAGGTTGGGGAAGAGCTTGAGATTGACGAAATAGACTTCGGCCCGCAGCGGGCTGGTCATGCCCCACGGCGTGGCGAGCAGCTTGGTGATGATCGGGATGTTGCCGGTGCGCAGCGTGTGCAGGCCTGGCCCGAAGGCATCGGCGGCCCGGCCTTTGTAGTACATGACCGCCGCCTGGCTCTCGCGCACCGTAAGCTGGGCGCCGAACTTGATTTCACCAGAACCGCGCTCCGGCAGGCGGTGCAGCAGCTCTTGGCCGGTTTCGTCGAACCACTCCAGAACTTCCAGCAGAATCAAGTTGTCGGTGCCCATGACGGTCTCCGCTTCGATGGTGAGTTAGAGCTGATACAGCGTTTCGTCCCGCGTCGGCTGTCTGGGGCCAGAACGAATTTTTTTCTTCAGCAGCTCCAAAGAAAAGGAATCCTCGGAATCAAGCTGGTCGCCCATGTCTTGTTCAATTTCATCCGGGTCTTCTCCAGCCTCCATCCGGGCAATGGCCTCATTCATCTGATCGCCGAGATTGATGCCGGTTTTGTCCGAAAATTTGCGCATCAATTGCGCCATATGGCGGGGATCGTCCTCATTCATTCCCTCCGCATCGCGCATCAAGCTCTCAAAAGCGCGTTCCATTTTGCTCTCGTCCATCCCAGCTAAAGGGTGATCATCGTCTCCGTCCGACTCTTTGGCCTTGCTGATGACGGCGAACGAGGAAAGCTGGCGGTCAAGCTCCTTTCTTCCGCATTTGGGGCAGTCCGGGCGTTTTTCGGTGTTGATCCGGCTGGAAAAAAAGTTGTAGATGGTGTTGCAGTCGTGGCAGAGAAATTCGTAAATCGGCATTGCTGAAGCGGTTGCAAAATATTGAAAAACTCCTGCCGCAGGCGGCGGCAGATATGAATGGAGGAAGCATACTTGATTTGTTCTGTTTTCTCAACAGATATAAGCGCAGACAGGCCGCTGCCGCTCCGGCCAAGCAAAGATTTGCTTGTCCTTGGGCCGCTGGTCTGCTATACCAAGGCGCAAGAGCTTGCCATGCCAAAAGCCGCCCACCAACCTGCTGAGGAGGAACCGAGGCCGTGTCCGAAAATATCGCCCTGTCCCCTGAATCCTACGGGCAGCGCCTAATTGCCCAGAAAAAGAAGCTCCTGCCTGCGCTGACAGCGGCGATTGAAAGCCGCGACGACAGCAGGCGCGAGAAGCTGCAAATGGCCGTGACCGCCATCACGGAGGCGTTGACTTTTTTCAAGCAGAGCTACCGCAACGAGATAGCCTGCCGCAAGGGCGCACTGGCCGCGCTGGGTAAGATGCAGAACATGTTCGACAAGGCCGATCACGATCTGGCCTGTGTTGGCGTGCAGGCCAATGCCAGCACAGTAGAGGCTGAACAGGTTTTCGACAAGCTGGTGGGCAAAGGCGGCAAGGTCGGGGCCTTCGCTGCTTACCACAGCGGCAGGCTGGCTGAATGCCGAATGGATTTCAGCCGGGCCGCAGTGCGTTTCGATAAAGCCATTGAGTTAGACAAGAGCAATTTCCATTACCTGAAGGCAGCCGGACTGCTGGCCCGCAAGATGTACCAGCACAAAAAAGCACTGGCCTGCTTTTCGGCGATAGAAAAACTGCTCATGGGCAAGGAGGGTGCAGACGCGGAGCTGGCCGTTGCCCAGCGGGAGATATGCTGCACCGCCCTGCTCTCCGGCCAGACCGGCCCGGCGATGGAATACTGCAAGAAAGCCATGAACGGCATCGCCAAGCATCTGGGCAAGACGCATCCAGAGTTGGGCATTTGCTGGTTCCTGCTCGGCCAGCTACAGGAAAGTCAGGGCGAGTACGAGAAGGCGGAGGCACCGTACAAGCAAGCCTTGGCGATCATGGAGAAAAGCGACAACGACATGGTGCTGGCAGGCATTCTTGACAAGCTCTCTCGTCTACACATGGAGCTGGAGGCGGAGTTCGAGGCGGTGCCGCTGCTGGAGCGGCTGCTGAAGATCAAGACCAAGTCGCCGCAGCCGGATCTGGCCGGAATCATCATCATCTACAATCATCTTGCCGAGGCCAGCCGTATTTGCGGCAACTATGACCGCTCCGAGGAATTCTACAAGCAGGCTTTAGCTGTGACCCAAAAGCTGCGCGGCAAGGATCATCCGGCAGTCGGCAGCATTTATCAGGAGCTGGCCAAGCTCTGCGACCGGCAGCGGAAAAAGGAGGAGGCGAAGCAGTACAACGAGATGGCCGCCGCGCTGTTCAAGCGCGTCATCGAGGCGCAGGAGGCGGCGGCAGGGGAGCAGAGCGGCGAGCGGCTGACGCTGTGACGCGCCTGCGTTCAGGCGGCGCGCCGGACTGGCGCGTCTTTTCACCAAGTCCATTTTCCATCATTGCGCCATGAACCATTTTGATCAGTCCTTGGAGCTGCTGGCCTTCAATCTCAAGCTCGCCAGCCGCAGCAGCCGCACCCGCATTCTGGTCAGCTCAGGCAAGGAGGAGGACAAGCAGACCCTGCTGCCGCACATCAAAGAGCTGAAAGCCATCGGCGTGGAGTTCTTCGCCACGCCGGGCACCAGCCGCTTCCTGCTCGCCAACGGAGTTGCGAACACCGAGCTGCACAAGATCGCCGACAACATCGCCCCGAACATCCTGCCGTATCTGTCGGACAGCAAAGTTGATCTGGTCATCAACATCCTCACTGGCAACAAGGATTACGACGAATCTTCCGACTCCTCCACCATCCGCGCCCTGTGCATCGAGAACGGCATTCCAATCTTCACCAGCGTCAAGCTGGCCGCAATGACTTTGGCACGGCTGCTCAAAGACAAGAAGGGGAACATCTTCAACTACGCGATCACTGACCCGTCTGCTCCTTGGGACATGAAGAAGCACTTCCTCCAGATGGTGCTGGAGAAAGGCGGCTTCGCCTGCTATCATGCCCATTTCGACAAGTCCTACATCATCTCGCCCGACAACCTCAAGCTCAGTCAGGCGGACATGCAGAAGAAGTGGGAGCTGTACAGGTACATCAAAGAGAATTACTCCGAAAGCGACCTGACCGAGCGGATGAGCCGCTGCATCGAGGTGATGAAGGCCCAGGGCGTGACGCACTGCCGCACCTTCATTGACGCGGACAAGACCGTGCGGCTGCTGCCGATGCAGGTCGCCCTTGCCCTCAAGGAGAAGCACAAGCATGAGATCAAGATTGAAATCGCCGTGCAGCCGCTGGAAGGCGTGCTGAACAAGGAGTCGCGGGACTTCTTTGAGCAGGCCTGCGCACTGGCTGATGTGGTCGGCGGCCTGCCGTCGAAAGACCGGCCCCTGCCGGAGAAGCATCTCGACATCATCCTCTCCATCGCCAAGAATCTCGGCAAGCCGGTGGATGTGCATGTGGATCAGGAGAACAACCCGGATGAGAACGAGACCGAGCTGCTGGCGGTGAAGGCGATTGAGCACGGCATGGAAGGCAGGGTGCGGGCGGTTCATGCGGTCTCGCTGGCGGCCAAGGATCCAAGCGAGCGCAAGCGCGTCATGCGCCTGGCCAAGGACGCAGGAATGAGCTTCATCGTCTGTCCTTCAGCGGCCTTGAGCATGAAGCAGCTCCAGAAATACGCGCCGCTGCACAACTCCATCGCCCCGGTGGATGAGCTGGTCGCCAGCGGGCTGCCTGTCTATCTCGGCGCGGACAACATCCATGACCTCTTCATGCCGCTGGTGGACGGCGACATGTGGACAGAATGCCGCTTCCTGATGGAAGCCTGCCGCTACTACGAGCTGGAGACCGTGGCGGCCATCGCGGCGGACAAGAGCGGCTTTGCAGCTTCAGCCCGCTGATCTTTCCCGCTGCTGCGCAGGAGGATATTTTCCTCCTGCAATGTTCGGTCGTTACCCTGTTATCCCAAATCAGACCGCCATCATCAGCACCACCGCATGAGTGCTGATGCCTTCGCCGCGCCCGGTGTAGCCCATCTTTTCTGTGGTGGTGGCCTTGATGTTGATTTGCTCCGCCGCAACACCGCAGACAGCGGCCAGCCGTGTTTTCATTGCGTCCATGTACGGTGCAAGTTTGGGTCGCTGGCAGATCACCGTGATGTCGGCATTGACTAAGCGCAGCCGTTTTTCCCCAGCGAGCCGCATCACCTGCGTCAGCAGCCGCAAGCTGTCCGCGCCACGGTACTGCTCGTCTGTGTCCGGGAAATGGCGGCCAATGTCGCCCTCGCCAAGCGCGCCAAGCAGGGCATCCATTAGGGCGTGCGTCAGCACATCCGCGTCGGAATGACCATCCAAGCCAAGATGACAGGGGATTTCTTGGCCGCCGAGAATGAGCTTGCGTCCTGCAACCAGCCGGTGCGCGTCAAAGCCGTGGCCAATCCGCAGCATAGTGTTTTCCTCCCGCAGCAGCCTGGCGGCAATCCGCAGATCGTCAGGCCGGGTGATTTTGATATTCTGCTCGCTGCCCATGACCACCGCCACCGGAATGCCCGCATGTTCCAGCAGCGAAGCCTCATCCGTGCCGAGAAAGCCGCTGGCTTCGGCATGACGATACGCCTGCTCTATTAGGTGCCGTTCCATGCCCTGCGGGGTTTGCGCCTGCCAGAGCTGCTCGCGGTCAACCGTGCGGCAAACCATTTCTCCTGCAACTTCCTTCAAGGTGTCTTTGACCGGCACAGCGGCTAGCGCAGCCCCGTGCTGCGCCACTCCGGCCAAACAGCGGTCAATGATTTCAGCCGTGACCAAAGGCCGTGCGCCGTCATGAACGAGAATGCGCCCAATTTCCACAGGCAGGGCAGCGAGGCCGTTGCGCACCGACTCTTGCCGGGTTGCGCCGCCTGCGGTAAAGAACAGCTTTTCCCGCTCGCTGGGAGAAAACAAAGGAAGCAGCTGCGCTTGGCCGGAGTGCAGATGCTCCGGCGGCAGCACAGCAACCACCACGGCCACCGCCGGATGTTGAAGAAAGACTCGCAACGTGCGGGCCAATATCGGCTCTCCGGCCAGCTCAAGGAATTGCTTGGGCACTGCCGCCCCCATTCTGGAACCAAACCCTGCGGCAGGAATGATCACGCCGACAGAAGCGGAAGTGTTCATCATCTTGTGCGTATCACGTTACAGAGATTCATCGTGCTGCTGTTCTGGAGGAATTGCACTGTGATAAGGAGGCTTGTCCCAAGCGTCCAAACGTTGTTTGAATTTATTTAATGCAGCCCTGCGTTGAGGGGACGCATCAAGCATGTGCTTGATGCAGGGGCGAAAGATTTTTCGCCCCTACTGCTTATGCAAGAGGTCTGTATGTAATCAGGAACCCATACAGAAATTTTTTAATCTCTCCAGTCATGTGTTCAGGTCTCAACTTCTCTTTGAGGCAAGGGTGAGAGATACAGACCGATATCTGTCCATTCACGACAGCTTGGTGCGGATGGCGGCGCAGTCGTTGCGGACAGCGGTCATCATTCCGGCATCGGCGAAACTGAAGACAGTTTCGCCCGCGCCGATGATCAAGTGATCGAGCAGATTGATGTTCATGAACGAGCAGATCAGGAACAGGGTGCGGGTGAGCTGCTCGTCCTGCGCCGACGGCTCGCGGCTGCCGGAGGGGTGATTGTGGGCGATGACCAAGGCGGCGGCATTGCGGGCCAGCGCGGCTTTGAGCAGCTCGCGGGGATAAACAGTGTTGACGTTGACTGTGCCTTCAGAAAGAATTTCGCTGTCAATCACCGCGTGGCTGGCATCAAGATACACGGCCATGAAAACCTCGCGGCGCAGGCCACGCAGAGCATGGATGAGGTAATCAGCCACCTCTTTGGACGAGGTGATGTAGCTCTTTTTCTGAATCCGCTGGCGGAGATAGCGCCGGGCCACGCCTTGGATGAACTGAAGGGCGAAGATGTTCTTCGGCCCCATGCCTTTGATTTTCTCAAGCGCAGCCGCTGGCGCGTCCAGCACTTCCGGCAGGGTCTTGAATTTCTCCAAAGCATCTCTGGCAGGCTGCTTGCAATCGCAGCGCGGCGTGCCAAAGGTCAGCAACAGCTCGATGACCTCCACATCGGAGAGCGCATCAATGCCTTTTTCCTGAAAACGGTCTCGCAGCCGCTGGCGATGGCCTTCGAGGGGATTGGAAATTTCTTGCTGATTCATAAGAAATGCGGAATGCCAAGGACAGAAACAAGAAGGAAGGCATCATGCCTCCCTTTGATCATCTTTAACCTCTGCCTCTCTTGGCCGGAACGGGCTTTGGCGGCGGAGGTGGCGGTATATAGCCCCTCCTATTTGAATTCTGCTCGTTTCGAGGTGGAGTTGTTGTCGGACGTGGTGAAGTTGGATGTTGCTGTGGTGTTGACGGGGACTTCTTTTCGCTCATTTAAGGCTCCTTTAGCTGAAAGATTAGCTCCAACAAAGATGGTTATGCAACAGAATCCGAATATATTTTGTTAGACACCTAAAGCACCGCCTGAAAGTGAGAGAACTGTTTTGTCAAAATCTTCTTGCGATTTCTGTTCAGCAGCAACAATCCATTTTCGATATTCGGCTAATTGATCTGCTTGGTTGTTTTCTTCAGCCATTTTTTTCACTCATTTGAAAAAAATTCATCCGCATCGCTCCTTCCGGCAGCAAATTTCCAAATCAAACACATTCAGCACCCGCAGGTTGCGCTCGCGTTCCGGGCCAGTCAGCGGCGGACGGGGCGGATGCGCAGCCAGCAGCTCCGCCGCCTGCGCCCGGCTGGGAATGGCGGCCATGCCGCTGGCCAGCACCTTGCCGCTGTGGGTTTCCAGCAGTTCAGCATCTTGGCCGTTGGTCACCACAGCCAGCGGAATGCAACACGTTGCGTCCAGCACCCGCGCCGCAGCCACCGCAGGTTTTTCCCGCGTGACCAGCGAACCCGGCCCATAGCGCAGAACAAAAAGCCGCTGGCCATTGACGGAAACAGTCAGGTCAATCAGCGAGCGGACAAAGGTTGTGCCGAAAAGAGTCTCAATGGCCAAGCGCGGTTCCAGCTCTTTTTTGGCAAAACCGCGCTCCTCGACCAGCAGCCGGGCAAGCTGCTGCCGGAACCGCTCATCGTCGGTATCCGGCAGCTCTTCACCAGTGAGATAATCCCTCAGCGTGCCGTAAACAAAATGATGGCCGGGCTGGTGCATCAGCCGATGGTGAAGCCGTCCAGCAAAATGTGGTATTCTTCGGCTCGCTTGCCCAGTTCTTCATCGCTGATGCCGCCCATCGTCACTGGCAGGACGCTGTGGACGACAAAGGGCGGCAGCCACGTCAGGCCGCAGAGCGTGGCAGTCTGCTGGAAGGGGCGGAGCAGTTCGCTCATGGTGAAGTTGTTGCGCCCGCCAGAACGATAGGCATCTTGCGGGCCGCCGGTGGTCACTGCCGAGAGCCAGCATTTGCCGTTCAGTTTGTCGCCCACGCCCGGAGGATAGGCAAAGCCGTATTGCAGCACCTGATCCTGCCATTCTTTGAGCAATGCCGGGCCGCTGTACCAGCGGACAGGGTGCTGGAAGACAATCAGATCATGCTCCAGCAGCAAGTGCTGCTCCTTCTTCACATCAATCTTGAGGTCAGGATATTCCTGACAAAGATTGCGGAAGGTGACGTTGGCCAGCTTGCGGGCTTCTTCAGCCAAAGCGCGATTGCCTCTGGACTGCTCGAAGGTGGGATGAAAGAGATTGAGCAGAATGCGCGGCTTTGCCATGATGCCTCCTCCTTGCGGAATTATTCTTTCACTCTGGTGAGATAGGCCCCTGAACGGGTGTCAATCTGGATGAGGTCGCCTTCCACGACAAAAGGCGGCACTTGGAGCTGATAGCCGGTCTCAACTGTCACCGGTTTGGTGTCGGTGCCAGCGGTGTCGCCTTTGGCCCACGGATCGGCCTGCGTCACCTTCAGGTTGACGAAGTTGGGGATGGTAATGTCAATCGGTCTGGTCTCGCCGAAGAACAGCACGGTCACTTCCATGCCTTCCTTGAGAAAATGGACGTTGTCGCCGAGCTGCTCCTTGGTCAGGAAAATTTGCTCGAAGTTGCTGGTGTCCATGAAGTGGTATTCCTCGCCCTGCGCGTAGAGGAACTGCATCTTGCGCTCGTCCAGATTCGGCTTGTCGAACTTGTCGTTGGAACGGTAGGTGTTGACAAGCTGGTTGCCGGAGATCAGGCTGCGCATCTTGGTGCGATAAAGTGCCTGGCCTTTGCCCGGCTTGGAGAACTCGAAATCGGTGATGATATACGGCTCGCCGTCAACCTGAACTTTCAGGCCTTTGCGCAGGTCTGCTGCTGTGTACATTGGCTGTTCCTCTGAGAAAAACTGGATAAGAAAGCACGCTGCGGGATGCGGCGCACACAAGGCTGCATGTTACGGGATGCCCCTGTTTTTTGCAACCATTCCCTGTCTTTTCTTGTCAAGGGCCGCCTCCACCCTGTAAACTGAGAAAAGTAGCCGGTTCCGGGCAGCGGGCCGGACAGCGTTTTTTCTCTTGAACTCCAACTTTGTGAAGCGTTCATGATCAGGGCAGGCATCCTCTCCGACACCCATCTGACCCGTGTGAACTCAGATTTTATTGAGGCGGCACGCCGCTGTTTTTCCGACTGCGAGGTGATCATCCACGCGGGCGACACGGTGGATGTCTTTATGCTTGATGCCTTCCGGGGCAAAACGGTCTATGCCGTGCATGGCAACTGCTGCGGCGCGGCCACGCAAGCCGTACTGCCCAAGCAGCTTGAGTTCGAGCTGGGCGGCTTCAACATCGCTTTGACCCACGGCAACCAGTTCGGCAGGCACGGCATGGACATAGAGCCGGGCCTGCTCGCGCATTTCCCGACAGCCGACTGCCTGATTTATGGCCACACCCACAACGCGGTCTGCCATAGTGCCGCAGGCAGGCTGATCATCAATCCCGGCTCGTTCCAGCTCAACGGCAGATTCGGCCATCCCTGCACCTATGCCGTGCTGGAGGCAGGCAAGGAGCTGCGGGGAGAAATCCGCCAGCTTCACACTTGACTGAGCCGCTTTAAAACAACAGATTAAACAGCCAGCCGGTGAGCAATATTCCCGTCCCCACCACGGCGACGAACACCGCAATCAGCTTCGGCTTCAGCACCTTGCGCAGAATCACCATCTCTGGCAGCGAAAGGGCAATCACGCTCATGGTGAAGGCCAGCACCGTGCCCAGCGCCGCGCCCTTGCCGAGCAGGGCTTCCATCACCGGCACAATCCCGGCGGCATTGGAATACATGGGAATGCCAATCAGCACGGCGAGCGGCACTGACCACCACTGCGCCTTGCCCATGACCGAGGCCATGAAGTCTTCCGGCACATAGCCGTGAATGCCCGCGCCGACCGCAATGCCTGCAATCACATACAGCCAGACCTTGCCCACGATCTCGCGCACCGCTGTCTTGCCCATCGCCAGCCGGTCTGGCCAAGTCAGCCGTTTCTCAATCACCAGCTCGCGGACAGTGCGCATCTCCAGCACCCAGTCTTCCAGCAGGTGCTCCAAATGCAAGCGGCCAATAATCCAGCCGGAAACGATGGCAATCAGCAAACCAGAGCCAAGATAAAGGGCAGCAGGTTTCCAGCCCAGCAGGCCATAGAGCAGCACCAAGGCCACTTCGTTGATCATCGGCGCGGCGATCAGGAAGGAAAAGGTCACGCCGAGCGGCACTCCAGCTTGGACAAAACCAATGAAGAGCGGCACGGCGGAACAGGAGCAAAACGGCGTGACAATGCCGAGCAGAGCGGCCAGCACATTGCCAACAGCCTCCTTCCGTCCTGCGAGATGCCTGCGGGTGCGCTCCTTCGTGAAAAAGGACCGCACAATGCCGACGGCAAAGACGATCAACATCAGCAGCAGCATGACCTTGGGGGTGTCATAAACAAAGAACTGCACTGCCGCGCCAAGATGGCTGTCTTGTTGCAGTCCCAGCAGGGTGTAGGCAAAGAAGTGTGAGAACGGCAGCAGCAGGCTGTAGAGGAGATACCACAGACAGAGGCCGCCAAGACCACGCAGTGCCATCTGGGTTTTGCGCTGTTCATGCGAAACAGATTTCATGCTGTTCTTTTCTCCTTAGGAAGGCAATTTTGTAATTCTGATGAGATACTCCGTCCCTCTCTGAAACACAGCCTTAATCTTCAGCAGCCGTTCCAGCTTAGAGGGGGGTGATTGCGACAGCCCTATTGCCTGCGCCAGCGTCTTCTGTGTGACCTGCTGCGCTTGGCGCACCTGCCGAAGACGGACAGCGGCAATCTTTTCCCCAGCTTTCCGCCGGATTTTCCTCCCGTTCCTGAGGAGAAAAGTTTTCCTCAACAAGTTGATGCAATGTTTTCATGGCCGCACCGTGTTTTTTTTCAGATGACGTTTGAAGATTCATAACATGCGTTATTCAGGATGTGCAATAAGAAAAATGCAGGCGGCATCGGTTGACAAGGGCTTGCAGAAAAGATAACCTGGTCTTAACCAGGTCTAAAGTATGCAAGGAGACAATCATGGAAACCGTCGGTGCTTATGAGGCGAAAACCCATCTGCCGAGACTGCTCAACCGCGTCAGCCGGGGAGAAAAAATTATCATCACCAAGCACGGAGTGCCGGTCGCATCGCTCCAGCCGCCTGAGCCTGAAGCCGCAAGCCGCAAACCTGCGCAGAAGGTCATCGCCGAACTGCGCGAATTTCGGCGCAGGCACAAGCTTGACGGTCTTTCCATCCAAGAAATGATTGACGAAGGCCGACGGTGATGGCTGATTTTGTCGTGGATAATGTCGTGGTGTTTCGCGGATGAGAACAGCGATTATGCGGAGCATGTGTTGGCCGCGCTGGAGACACTGACAGCGGTAGTTCCGGCAGTTTGGCCGCTGGAAGTCGCCAATGTCCTGCTGGTTGCCGAACGGAAAAAGCGGCTGGGCAAGGCGGACAGCATCCGTTTTTTGGAGCTGCTCCGCGAACTTCCCATTGAGGTCATGCAGGAATCACCGCAGCGGATGACCGGTGAAATCATGGCCTTGGCCAGAGAACAGCAGCTTTCTTCCTATGATGCCTCGTATCTGGATTTGGCCATGCGCAAAGGGCTGCCGCTGGCGACCTTGGATGCCGCTTTGATCAAGGCGGCGGAAAAATGCGGTGTTCTTCTCTTCGAGCTGCCGGAAAGTTGATCTGCTTGGTTTACTTGTAGCTTCTTTGTGTTGGCTCCACCGCCTCAAAGCGCAGCGACTCCTTGTGCAGCAGGGGGCGTTTCCTTTCGCTCTGATATTCCCAGACCGCGACATGAGCAAAGTTCGCATCATCGCGCAACGCCTCGCCGTCCTCGGTCTGGCTTTCCTCGCGCAGATGACAGCCGCAGGATTCCTCGCGCTCCAAAGCATCTACAACCATCGTCTCGGCAAATTCAAGGAAATCCGCCACGCGCCCGGCCCGCTCCAGCGACTGATTCAAATCCTCGCCGCTGCCCGGCACATAGACCTGCTGCCAGAACTCCTCCCGCAGTTGCGGAATTTCCGCCAAGGCCTTGAGCAGCCCCGCCTTGCTCCGGGCCATGCCGCAGTGATCCCAGAGCAGCGCGCCGAGCCTGCGGTGGAGCTGATCTGCCGTTTGCGTCCCGGCTTTCTTGTAATCGCGGTTGCGCAGCAGCCGGACAATGCGTGCGCTGACCTCCTCCTCGGCCTCGGCAAAGGTTGGATGCTCGTCAGCGGCGTGGTCAGTTCCGGCCTGCGCCAAGTAATTGCTGATGGTCGCGGGCAGAATGAAATAGCCGTCGGCCAAGCCCTGCATGAGCGCGCTCGCGCCGAGCCGGTTCGCGCCGTGGTCGGAAAAATTGGCCTCGCCGATGACGAAAAGGCCCGGCAGCGTGGATTGCAGATGATAATCCACCCAGAGGCCGCCCATCGCGTAATGCACCGCCGGGTAAATCTGCATCGGCTCCTTGGCCGGGTCGCTGGCGGTGATTTTTTCATACATCTGGAAGAGATTTCCGTACTTGCGCAGTATGGCGGGCCGACCGTCGCGGCGGATCGCCTCGGCAAAATCGAGATACACCGCCCGGCCCGTGGCACCCACGCCCAAGCCTTGATCGCAGACCTCCTTGGCGTTGCGTGAAGCCACGTCACGCGGCACCAAATTGCCGAAACGCGGGTATTTGCGCTCCAAATAATAATCTCGCTCCGTTTCGGGAATTGCTGCCGGAGGACGGGAGTCTCCCGCTATCTTCGGCACCCAGACCCGCCCGTCGTTACGCAGGCTTTCGCTCATCAGCGTGAGTTTGCTCTGATACTCGCCATGCACCGGAATGCAGGTGGGATGGATCTGGACAAAGCAGGGATTGGCGAAGGCTGCGCCGCGCCGGTGCGCCCGCCAGGTCGCGGTGACGTTGCCGGACATGGCGTTGGTGGAGAGATAAAAGGCGTTGCCGTAGCCGCCAGTGGCCAGCACCACAGCGTGGGCGGCGTGGCGTTCGAGCTGGCCGTTGAGCAGGTTGCGGACGATGATGCCCTGCGCCCTGCCGTCAATCACGGCTAAGTCCATCATTTCGCGGCGCGGAAAAACTCTGACCCGGCCTGCCGCAACCTGCCGCATCAGCGCGGAATACGCGCCGAGCAGGAGCTGCTGGCCGGTCTGGCCGCGTGCGTAAAAGGTGCGCGAGACCTGCGCCCCGCCAAAGGAGCGGTTGGCAAGCAGGCCGCCGTATTCTCTGGCGAATGGCACGCCCTGCGCCACGCAGTGGTCTATGATGGCATTGGAGACCTGCGCCAGCCGGTACACGTTGGCCTCGCGGCTGCGGAAGTCGCCGCCCTTGATGGTGTCGTAGAAGAGGCGCAGGACAGAATCGCCGTCGTTCTGGTAATTCTTAGCCGCGTTGATGCCGCCTTGCGCGGCGATGGAGTGGGCGCGACGCGGGCTGTCTTGCAGGCAGAAGGCTTTGACGCTGTAGCCCAGCTCGCCCAGCGTGGCGGCGGCGGATGCGCCAGCTAATCCAGTGCCGACGACGATGATTTCATATTTGCGGCGGTTGGCCGGGCTGACGAGCTTGCTGCTGAAGCGGCAGTTATCCCATTTTTCAGTCAGCGGGCCGGAGGGAATGTTGGAAGTAAGAAGCATGGCGGGCGATTAGGCATCCTGATAGATGCAGGCATCCAATATGGCGAGAACTTCTGTCAACGTGCTGTCCGGTGCCTTTTCTATCAATTTGGCATAACGGCTTCTGTAGTCAATTGATTTGACCTGTTCAACCATCACATAGCCGGTTAATGAAGATTCTGCGGGAACGACGACATGAAAAGGAATGCCACGATCTGTGTTGGTGACGGGACAGACAATGGCAAGCCCAGTCGCCTTATTGAACACCTTGTTGCTGACAACCAAGGCTGGCCTTCGGCCTTTTTGCTCGTGTCCAGATTGCGGATCAAAGGTCAAGGCAATGAAATCTCCTTTCTCTGGAATATACTGCGCCATCACCATTCCTCGCGCCCAACAGCAAGTCCCCAGTCTTCTTCATCCAGAGCGCATTGCTGCGGCATTCTGCCTGCCAGATCATGGATATCATATTTACCACGTATTTTATTAACTGGCTCGACAACGATTTTCCCTTCTTGAACGGTGATGTCCACATCTTCGCCGATCTTGATTCTGGAATGTTCAAGCAGATTTTTAGGAATGCGTATCCCTTGACTGTTCCCCCATTTCTGGACTCTGGACAACATAGCACACCTCATAGGTTGAGTTTGCAGCTTGTATATCCAAGTATATACAATTATCGGGCGAGCTATCAAGTCTTTCCGCTGCGGCCTGCCAGGGCAGGCTGACTAACTTGCTGCTGAAACGGCAGTTATCCTATTTTTCAGCAAGCGGGCTGGAGGGGATATGTGATAAAAACATTGAACTATAAAGAAACAATTACTTTCTTGTTCTTTCTATCCATTCATTGTAATCAATAAAGCCATCAGGGATTGAATTTATATGTTTTATATATAAAAAATACGCTGAACATAATAACACCAATAATCGTATTAAATACTTTAAATTTACATTTATTATATTATTAATTTTACTAATAAATTCCATTTTTCTTCCTCCTTCTCCGCTTCCGAATAACCGATTACGACTAAAACCACGCAAACAGCTATCGCCACGAGCAAAGCAGTGATGCCAAGATATTTGTAAACCGCATACAATCCAGACAAGATAACAAATCCCCAGCGCAGCCTGATCATCAAGCCAGCGAATTTCTCCACTGGCGGCACACAGCCAGCTTCAAGCCGCAAATATGTCCTGAAAAGTAAGTGGATGAGATTGACAATCTGGGTCAGAACCCATTTGATGGCCGAGATAATTGCATTGACAATGGCTGTGATCACGCTGGCAATGAAGTCAATTACCGAGGTGATCGCTATTTTCAGGCCAGTCATAACAGCCTTGAAGCCAATCCCGATCTTCTTGATCACAATCGTGAGACCAGTGATTATCGCATTGAAAATGTTCATGAGAGCCGCCTCCGTTGAATTGTCTTGCTGTCTCTGCTGCGCAACGCTGGGAAACAAGATAAAAATACCTCTGTCGGCGGATGAAGTAAACAGCGATGATGAAACGAAATGTACGGGGTTGACGAGATTGCTCCTGAAACGGCAGTCGTCTCATTTTTCTGGGAGCGGTATTTTTCAGGAAAATTCATTTCGTTAGGAATTATGCACTTGAGGTTACTTGAGGTTACAACCCGTTGATTTCGTTCAACTGGCGACTCGAACCGTTGAAAGTTAATTTGCTGTAATAATTAAATTTCATATTTCAACTGCGTAACTTCTATATTTATCTCGTAAATCTTAACAACTTTCCTTCTTCTTCTTGAATAAATCGCCGGGAGCTGAGATAATTTCCGCGAACCGAGGGAAGCACGGGCTGCCCTCAGCGGCATGACAACGGCGGCATTCCTGAGATGGCACAAGAAATCACCTGCACCAGCAAAGAGCGGTACATCGGCCAGCTGTCTGAAGACGGCAGGCGGCATGGCCACGGTCTCTGCATCTATCCCGACGGCAGCCAGTATGAGGGAGAATGGCGGCACGATCAGCGGCACGGCGAAGGCACCTTCCTTGACACCATCGGCAACAGCTACACAGGCCAGTGGCGCGAGGGCAAACGAAGCGGCAAAGGCTGCTTGGAATGCTCTGGCAAATACCACGGCGAGTGGCTGGAGGACGAGCGGCATGGCAACGGGGTCTTCACCAGCATGGACGGCTCAGTCTATGACGGCGGCTGGCGGCTGGGGCTGCGGCAGGGCCACGGCATTCTTCTGGCTGCTGACGGGTCCAAATACGACGGTGAATGGCAGGATAACCGCAGGCACGGCCAAGGCAGCCTGACGCTGCGCGACGGCACGAAGTATGCCGGTTCATGGAAAGACGATGTCCGCCACGGTCAAGGCACGATCTTTTTTGCCGACGGCACCAAATATTTTGGCGCGTTTGAGAAAGACAAGCGGCATGGCCACGGGGTGTTCAGCGGAACAGATGGTTCCAAATACATCGGCAAATGGGCGGACGATCAACGGAACGGCTGGGGGAGCTGCACTTATGCCGACGGCAGCAGCTACACCGGCTCTTGGAAAAACAATCTCCGGCATGGCCAAGGTGTCTGCACCTATCCTGACGGCTCCAAGTACGACGGCGAGTGGCGCGAGGACCTTCGGCACGGCAAAGGCACCTATCTTTATCCCGGCGGCGACGAATACAGCGGCGAATGGGCCAGAGACATGCGGCACGGCTACGGCGCATACGCCCATGCTGGCGGCGACCGCTACAGCGGCGAATGGGTGAACGGCGGCAAGCACGGCTCCGGCACCTACACCGCTGTCAGCGGCAGCAAATACACCGGCGAGTGGCGCAATGACCGGATGCACGGACGCGGGGTGTATGTCTCTGCTGATGGCGAACGCTACGACGGGCAGTTTCAGCACGGCAAACGGCACGGCTCCGGGGTCTTCACCTTCCTGTCTGGCAATGTCTATGCGGGCCAGTGGCTGCGTGGTTTCATGGAAGGACATGGCACGCTGACCATGCCCGACGGCACGGTTTATGAAGGCGACTGGCAGGGCGGCTTCATGCACGGCGAGGGCACGTTGTCATTCCCGAACGGCACCGTGTATAAAGGCGACTGGTTGGAAGACAAAAAGCACGGCCAAGGCACCTGCACCTATGCCGACGGCAGAAAATATTCCGGCACCTGGCGTGACAATGTGGAGAACGGCTACGGCACCTGCGCCTACCCGGACGGCTCCGTGTATAAAGGCAAATGGAAGAACGGCCTCCGGCATGGCGAAGGCAGCTTCACCGACCCGGACGGCGACACCTACACCGGCAGCTGGCAGGACGACAAACGGCAGGGCAAAGGCTCGCTCACTTCAGCCAAAGGACTGAGCAAGCAGGGCTGGTGGGCTAATGATAAATATGTCGGAGCGAAGCCGCCGGAGAGCGAGGAGGATAACGACAAAGACTTCTTTGATGCCCTCGGCGGCGGTTTGGCGGAGGCGGCGGATATGGTTGCAGACGATGATGAGGAGGACGACTGAGCGTTCAGGCAAAATCTTGGATTGCCTCGCCGTCAATATCCATCGGCGCACAGATGACATCTGGCAATGAAGGCAGGCTGATTAGCACCGGAGCAATTTTCACGTCGGCCTTGCTGCTCTGGCCAGCCGGTTCACGTTTGAGAAAGCCTTCTTCCGTGACCTGAAGCCCTGTCGCGTTCCACGCACTCAATTCATCGTGGCCGCAGTCAGCCAGACTGATCATCGGCGCTGCGCCCAGAGCTTCTAATTGAGGCCGCAGCGTCGCCCGCAATTCTTGATCCTGCCAGATAAGAAAGGCGTACAGCACCTTGGCTTCCAAGAAGCGTTTTTCCTCCTTGGCCTTCTGAGCGGCAGCGGTCAGCTTCGCGCTGATTTCCTTGCGCCGTTCAAGCAGGATGACCAGCGCGGTCTGCTCCTGCTCTGCTTCGGGAAAAATGCTGATTAAGTTCGCAAGGCGTTCGCGGGCTGCATTGAACAGGCTCCGGCTGAAGCAGTCGGTGATTTCCCGCAGCAAGCCCGCCTTAATTTCCTCAATTGCGGCAAGCAATTTTTGCGCCTCATCCTTGCTGTGGCTGTCGCCGCTGATTTGCAGGAGCAGAGCTTTAGCCGCGCCATACTGTTTCTGCTCGAACAACGCGGCAGCCTGCTCGAATTTGCTGCTGTTACCGATATTCCGCTCGGCGCGGCGGCGCAGGGTGAGGATTTTTTCCGCCAGCCCCGGATCAAAAGCCTTGAGGTTGCGCAGCAAAGAAATGGCTTCATTATAGCTGCCTTTATTGAACAGCTCCTGCGCCTGAAGGTATTTGCCCGCGATGTTGAGGTCGCGGTTGATATTGGAAATCAGGAGGATGAAGTCGCCTTTGCTGTCCGGGAATTCATTCGACAGGCTCTGCGCCAGTTCTTTAGCTTTTTCCAGCTCGCCCGCGCTGATCAGTCGATAAACTTGGCCGGTCTGCTCCTGCTTCCGCCGCTCATATTCCGCAAAAACAATATTGCAGGCGCTGCACTGCGTGTCATCGCCCTGCCGCCTGCATTTAGGACAAATTTTCATTTTTCGTGTATCCTCAAAAACACCTGCTCACTCCTCCCACTCCCGCTCATCCCGCGCCAGCAGGGCCACCGAGGCCACCGGCCCCCAGCTGCCCGCCGGATAGGGCTTAGGCGGCTCGTTGGTTTTAGCCCAAGCCGCTTGGATGGAATCAATCCAGTGCCACGAACTTTCCACCTCCTCGCGGCAGATGAACAGAGCCTGCTTGCCCTGCATCACTTCCAAGATCAGGCGTTCATAGGCCCCGGCGATGCGTTCCTTGCCAAAGGCTTCGGAAAAACTGAGATCCAGCATGGTGCGCTGGAGGCGGAGACCGTCGCTGAGGCCCGGCACCTTGTTGAGCATCTCGATCTCCACGCCCTCGTCCGGCTGAAGGCGGATGATCAGCTTGTTGGCAGGCAGGCTGCGGGAGGAATTGAAAAAAATGTTGTGCGGCAGCGGTTTGTAGTTGATCACCACCTCCGACCGTTTGCAGGCCATCGCCTTGCCGGTGCGCAAATAAAAAGGCACCCCGGCCCAGCGCCAGTTGTCTATGTCCACCCGGATGGCGACAAAAGTTTCCGTGCTGGAGGCAGGATGGCCGCCATGCTCTTCCAGATAGCCCGGCACCGCCTTGCCTTTGATGAAGCCCGGCCCGTACTGACCGCGCACCACCCGCTTGTCGATGTTTTTGGCGGTGATCGGGCGCAGTGCCTTGAGCACCTTCAGTTTTTCATTACGCAGGCTGTCGTCGTGCAGATTGACCGGAGGCTCCATCGCCACAAGGGTGAGGATTTGCATCAGGTGGTTCTGCACCATGTCGCGGAGCTGGCCCGCCTGATCAAAATAGCCCCAGCGGCTGCCGATGCCCACCTCTTCGGCCACGGTGATCTGCACGTGATCAATGGTGTTGTGATCCCAGTTGGTGGTAAAAATGGAGTTGGCGAAGCGCAGGGCAAGCAGGTTCATCACCGTTTCCTTGCCCAAATAGTGATCAATGCGATAGACCTGCCGCTCGCTGAAAACTCTGGCCACCAGATCGTTGATTTCCTGTGAAGTCGCCAGATTGCGCCCTATCGGCTTTTCTAAGACCACCCGCGTGTTCGGCGTGACTAATCCGGCCTGCTCCAAGCCGGTGCAGATCGCCCCGAAAAGCGTAGGAGCCACAGACAAATAGCTGACCAAAACCCGCTGCTGCGGATCCACCAGCCCGACCAGCCGCTTATATTCTTCCGGCACATCCAGGTTGACCAGCACATAGCGCATCTTGGCCAGCAGCCGCTCGGTCGGCTCGGTCTCCAGCGGCTCGCGGACAAAGGCCTGGAGCTTGCCGCGAATCTCCTCTATGAAGGCCTCTTGGCTGAGGTCATGCCGGGCCACACCGATGACGCGGGTCTCCGGGTGGAGCAGGTCCGCTTTTTCGAGCTGATAGAGCGAGGGCAGCAGGTTGCGCTGGGACAAATCGCCCAGCACGCCGAAGATGGTGAAATCGCAGGGAATGGTTTCCATAAGCCACCAAGCGGAAGAGTTCAGGCTGTTCTGTCGGCCAGCAGGCCGCAGGCGGCGGAGATGTCCGCGCCCCGGCTTTTGCGGATGAAAACGGTGTAGTACGCATCCATGAGGATTTTTTGGAAGCGGAGCAGCCGCTCAAAGGGCGGGCTGTGATAGGGCAGACCGGGGCATTCGTTCATGGCCAGCAGGTTGATCTTGCAAGGCACTTCACGCAGCAGGGCCGCCAGCTTGCGCGCATCAGCATCAGAGTCGTTGATGCCCTCAAACAGGGTGTATTCAAACATGATCCGCTGCCGTTTCTTGCCGGAATAATTTTTACAAGCGGTCAGCAGCTCCTCAATCGGCCAGCGGTCGTTGACTGGCATCAGACTGCTGCGGGTCTCGTTGTCCGCCGCGTGCAGCGAAACCGCCAAATTGACGCTGGCCTGCCTGCCCAATTCCAGCATCTGCGGCACCAGCCCGCAGGTGGAGACCGTAATCCGGCGGGCGGAGAAATCCAAGCCGCGCTGCTCCGTAAGAATTGAAAGTGCGGCGAGCAGATTATCAAAATTGGCGAGTGGCTCGCCCATGCCCATGAAGACCAGATTGGTCAGGCCCAGCTTCAGCCCTGCGTCTTCGCCTGCGTTGACCAAAAGCCAGTCACGGGCCGCGCAGATTTGATTGACGATTTCCGCCCGGCTGAGATTGCGGCGGAAACCGTTCTGGCCGGTCATGCAGAAGCGGCATTTCATCGCGCAGCCGGCCTGCGAGGAAACACAGAGGGTGTTGCGGTCTTCCTCCGGGATCAGGACGGATTCAATCATCAGGCCGTCTTCCAAGCGAAAACCGAACTTGACCGCCCCGTCTGCCGAGCGTTCCACAACCGGCTCGCCAAAACGGCTCATGCAGGCCTGTTCCGCCAGTGCCGCCCGGAACTCTTTGGCCAAATCAGTCATCTGGCTGAACTCGGTGATGCCGGGTTTGTACAGCCACGGCAGAAGCTGACGGCCCCGGAACGCAGGCTGGCCGAGTGAGACGGCGTAAGCAACCAGCTCGTCTTGGGTGAAATTTTTTAAATCAGTCTTCCGCATGGTTGGGGGCGGCACAGATGGAGATTGCACAGCAAAAAAGCGGAAGCAGTCCAACGTGCAAAAGGACAGCTTCCGCCTTGTCTGCCGTATTGGCCTTGGGATTATTTTACTCCCAGATCAGCAGGCGGCGGGGTGAGAAGAATTTTGCCCGTTCTGTCAGGATTGGCCTGTTTGCGGGAGCTGGCATGAATTTCGCCATCCAAAGATGCGCCTGATTCCACAGTAAGATTTTCGGATTTGAGGATGCCGTGAATGCAGGAAGAAGCATGAGCGGTGACGATCTCAGCAGTGATGTTGCCTTCCACTCTGCCATGACAAATCAAGGTGGCCACGTCAATATTGCCGATCACTTTGGCAGTTTCGCTGAGAATCAGATACTCGCCGCTGATATTCCCTTCAATCGTGCCATCAAAGCGTGCCTTGCCTTTGAACGACATCTCACCTTTGATGACCATTTCCTTGGCCAGCACACTTTCTATCGGGTCTTTATCATTCTTCACAATTTTTTTCTCCGCCACCGGCTGCGGCAGCGCGGCGGGTTCTGGTTTTGCTTTCTCTTCTTTGCCTTTGCTTAAGAAACCCATTGCGCACTCCATCACATGGGAACTGTAAATGACAGATCGGCGACGGAAAGATATTTTTCCGGGTCAACCGCTTTGCCCTGATACTGCACCTCATAATGCAGATGCGGGCCGGTCGAACGACCGCTGCTGCCCATCTGCCCCACCACATCACCCCGCCTGACCGTGTCGCCCCGTTTGACCGCAGCCGCGCTCAAGTGGCCGAAAAGAGTCTGATAACCGCTGCCATGCCGGATGATGACATAACTGCCGTAGCCGTTCTGATCAAAGCCGGTTTCCTTGACGATGCCGTCAGCGGTGGCAGTGACATTGTCGCCGATGCCGCCCTTGAAGTCAATGCCTGCATGAAAGGCGGGCTGATTGTTGAACGGATCGCTGCGGAGACCGAAACGGCTGGTGATCCGCCCTTGCATCGGCAGGCCAAGCGGCATTTGCTGAATGGCTTTGATATAGCGGTCGCTCCGTTCCAAGAGCTGCTCGCTGAATTTGCGGTCAATTGCTGCGGCAAGAAATGGGCCGCCGCTGCTGTCGGCAGTTTTTTTGCCGACCTTCAGCTCAATGCCGATCTCGCTCATCATGGTCTCAATCATCCGGCTGCGCTCGTCCAAACGGCCCGCAGTCTGCTCGATCAGCTTCTGCTTGTCCTGCCGCGCCTGCGCCAGCTCAGAGAGCAGTGCCGCCGTTTTGGCGGAACTGGCTTGGCTCAGGGCAGCAAGCTCTTCCTCATAGCGGCAGATGAGCTGCTTTTGCTCTGCGCTGAACTGGCCTTGCTCCGCTTGCAGCCTGCTGACAAGAGCCTGATAGGCTGCGGCCTGTTCCTGCCATTCTTTTTCCCGCCCAGCCAGCGCCGCAGCCAGTTGGTCAGCAAAACCGGCATGAACGGATTGCAGTTCCTTGGCCTGTCCGCCTGCTTTGGCCGCCAAGGCGTTGCGCTCCAGCAAAAAATGCGCTCCCATCCAAGTGCCTGCCGCCAAAAGGACAAGGAGCAGAACAAGCCCGCCGAGCACAGCCGCAGCCCGGTCGCGCTCAATCACCAAGGACAGCACCTTGCCCGTTTCACCGGTGATGACTAAATGAAGACGTTCAGGAATGGAGGAATAGGCTTTCAGCATGACTGGAATGCAGGACGATAGTGCGGATGAGGCATACGGCAGCAGGGCCGCCGCTGTCAGTATAACAGAACAGCGGCCCGCCGGAACAGGAAATACTCTTCTTTGCCGCTCACAGCTCCAATACCCAGTCGGGAATGCGGTGGAGAATATATTCCGTCACGGCCTCCCGCCCTGTGTCGCCTTTGGCCGGATTGACCTCTTTCATCACCTCGTCAAAGTCAAACCAGCACAGCTCCCGGTCATCCTTGGAATAAACCATGAAGATGCGGCGGTCTGGATCGTCAACATCCTCTTCTTCTTGAATCGCGCCGACCAGCTTGGCGGCCTGCTCAAACGGCAGGAAACGGATTTCTTCTTCTGCGCTCATCGTGTCTCACCTCGCATCAAATAAAAAAAGGGACGGAAGATTGCTCTCCGCGCCCCCCTTCGCCACGGCACTGAACGGCTCAGGCCGGTTTGACCACCGCGCCGGAACGGATGCAGCGGGTGCAGACCCGGATGCGGGCGGTGCGACCGCTGCCGCTCACTGAGCGGACGGTCTGAAGGTTGGGCATCCAGCGCCGACGGCTCTTGTTGTGGGCGTGGCTGACGATGTTGCCGGTTTTTGGCCCTTTACCGCAAATTTCACATTGATATGACATGACCTTTTCTCCTTGCATGGTTTTGCGCATGAAAATATGAAGCCACTATGTTTACCTCTCCGGCAGGAAAAATGCAAGTCCTTTCCGGGCGAGACCGGAGCAGGCCGTCTTTTTTTTTCACGTTGCCGCATTTTGCCGCTTGACAGAGAGGCTGGGTGCAGGCTAATATAGCCCGCGTTTGGAGGGGCTATAGCTCAGCTGGGAGAGCGCTTGAATGGCATTCAAGAGGTCAGCGGTTCGATCCCGCTTAGCTCCACCAAAAAATTGCCGCATCCCGCCGTCGTGTTCCGCCGCATCTTCCGTAGTTATTCGCTGTTCCCCTTCCTGTTGCGTTTTTCTGAGCCTGCATCATGCTCCGCACTTCGCTCAATAATCCCGACGAATTCACCTTCACCTACGAGCTGGTTGCCGGTCGAGGCTGCTGCGGCAGGCAGATTGAACAACTGCTTGAATTCGCCTGCGCCGCCAAGGCGGACGGCAGAATCAAGGCATTGTCTGTCACCGACAATCCGGGCGGCAGTGCCTCGCTTGCGCCGGTGGCCATTGGAGAAGAGCTGCTGAAGCTCGGCATTGAGCCGCTGATTCATTTCTCGCTCAAGGACAAAAACCGCAGCCAGATCGTCAGCCATATTTATTTGTATCAGCGGCTGGGCCTGCGTTCGCTGTTAGTGATGGGCGGCGATTTTCCCAATTCGGGTTATTGCGGCCAAGCCCGTCCGGTTTTTGATGTGGACAGCATTCAGACCCTTCAGCTCATGCGTGAGATGGAGAGCGGGCAGCAGCCGGGCGGCTGCGTTCTCAGCCGGGAACAGCCCCAGCTCCGCCTCTTCAAAGGCTGCGTGGTTTCGCCCTTCAAGGCAACTGAGGCCGAGCAGGTCTGGCAGTATGTCAATCTTCTGCGCAAAGTGCGGGCCGGGGCGGACTTCATCGTCAGCCAGCTTGGTTTTGACCTGCGCCGCTTCGAGGAGCTGATGCTCTTCCTCCAGCGGGAACAAATCCGCCTGCCGGTGCTGGCCAATGTCTTCATTCCTTCCTTGGCCACAGCGCGGGCTATGGCCGCAGGCAAGGTGCCGGGTGTGCTGCTGGCGCAGGAGCTTACAGCCCAAATGGAGCAGGAAGCTGCCGCAGGCCACAGCCGCGCCCGCCTCGACCGGGCCGCAGCCATGCTGGTCCGCTTGAAGCGCATGGGCTGTCAAGGGGTGCATCTTGGCGGCAGCGCACTGCGTTTCGAGGAAGTCAGCTATGTGCTGGACCGTTTCGCGCAGTGGGAGCAAGCGAGCGAACTTCCCGATGTTGTTTGCGATTTTTCTGTGCAGAACACGTGGAGTTTTTTCTGCCGCCGGGAAAATGGCGAGCTGACAGAAACCCCGCTTCAGCCCGGCTGCAAATCAGGCCGGGCGCAATTGCCCGCCTTCAGCCAGCATCTGCTGTTCAGCCGCCAGACTTGGATCAGCAAATTGTTCGGTCGTTTCTGCCGCTTCTGCGCCAAAGGAGAACGCCGCGCCACCGCCCTGACCCTGCTGGAACGAACAGTCAAGCGGCTGCTTTTTCAGTGCAGGATGTGCGGCGACTGCACGCTGTCGCACTCCGCCTTTCTCTGCCCGCAGTCAGGCTGTCCCAAACGGCTGACGAATGGCCCTTGCGGCGGCAGCCGCTTCGGCTTCTGCGAGGTGCATCCCAGCCGCCGCTGCTTCTGGGTGCGGGTGTACGAATGCCTTGCGCCGCAAACCACACTGCGCAGCCTTGCCAACCAGCCGCACCTGCCGCCCAAAGATTGGGCCTTGGAAAAAACCTCAGCGTGGATCAATTTTTTCAGCAAATAAAGCTGATCCTTCTTTCCGTCATTTCGAGCGGAGGGAGAAAGTTACACCTGATGTGCCTCAGAAGAAAACTGGGTTGGTTGACCAATCTCGCTGCCAAGGCACAGGCGTTCTCCGACCTTGATCGCCGCCAGATTCAAGCCGCGCGTGATGATGTTCTCAGCAAACGCGCCGTCTTTAAGCTGTGGCAGCTTCTCTATCACGGCATCAATGCTCCCCCGGCCAGCAAGGAAACCTGCCGGTGCCAGTCGCCGCCGTGCGCGTCCCCGGCTATGCCGAAGCCGACCTGAAATTCCGCCTGCGCCACCGGCTTTTTCGCTCCGTCTTTCTTTGTGCTGATGCAGATTGCTGCAATGACTGCGCTCATGAATGTTCTCCTGTCCGTTATGCAACAACCAAAGCTGCTGCCTGCTGTTGAATAAAATTCAACAGCACCTTTTCCTTTATATCCAACACGAAAAACTGTCAGTAACGTATTTTTTTACAACTTCAAGTTGCCAGCAGCAGTTAAATAATTTATTAATATAATTATTTCGGAAAGTTAGCTCGTCAAAACTGTCCGATGCAAGAAAAAAATCACCAAACCATTGTTAAATTAATCTTCCGTTAATCTTTTCGTTGCTATCTTGTAATCATCAACGCAATTCGTTTTGTTTTAACAACCCACAAAAGGAGGCTTACTCATGAAAAAGACAACAGCAGCTATCACCTTGGTTGGATCGTTCCTCGTACTGGCACTCTTCGCGACTGCTTACGGCAGTGGATATGGCAGCAGATACGAAGGTGGCTATGGATACGGGGGTGGCTATGGATACGGCAGCCGCTATGGATATAGCGGCATTTATCCAGGAGCTTACTATAGTGATGATGGTCGTTATGGTTATCGCGATAGCCGCTACGAATATCGCGGAGCTTATGCAGTACCCGGAGTTTATGGAGTACCCAGAACTTATGGAGCACCTGCAACAGCACCCGCAACAGTACCCGGAACAACTTATGGGGCACCTTACTACAATAATAATCCCTATGGCTACTAACCACGATTAAGCCTACCGGCGTATGACAATAAGGAGCTATCTGGAAAGTCTGAGGTTGTACCCCATGTAAGGATAGTGACTTATTGAGTAGTTTAAATACCGGGGGAGGTTATTATAGGCGTAGGCTCTGCGCCAGACAGGGGCTATTAACTGTCTCCTTTTTTGAGAGTTCAGGAACTATCAAAAAGGAGACAGTAGACTCGGCACAAACGGTTCTTCTTTCCTTGTAACTCTCTACTGCCTATTGAAGTGAAGCAAAAAACTGCTTTCAGTATCATCTGTTTGTATCTGCATTATCATGCCGTTTTTTTACTGTAAAAAATGTTGCTATTCTATAAATTGCGGCCTTTTTTCAGCAGTCAAGTTGCATCCATAATGGGAAGGTAGTTACTTTTCCTTTTCAGTTACTTTCAGATTATGGTTCTATCTATGTTTCAGCTAAAAATTAAATCCCGTGAAACAGCTCTCTTGTTTCTGGAATTTGTCATCATGTTGACCGTGCTGCACTGTATAGCCCAGACAGTTCTTTTCTATACTGGAAATCAGGAATTGAGATGGATTACAGGATATGTTGATTTAGATATAGAAAAAAATATCCCTTCCTTATATTCAGGCTTCGCCCTCTTCGTCTCTTCCCTTCTCTTTTTATGTATCTCCTCGTTAGAGGAAAAGCAGGGAAAGAAGCGTCATTACTGGCTCGGTCTTGCCGCTGTTTTTCTTTTTCTCTCCTTAGATGAATCCTTTGTCCTGCATGAAAGACTTAGTAATTACACAGAGGAATGCATTAAATCAACAGGGTTTGTTAAGGCAAGCGGATTGCTCTATTTCCCTTGGATCATTCCCTACAGCATCTTGATGATCATCTTGGGACTGCTCTATTTTCGTTTTATTCTTAGCCTGCCCCGCAAAACAACCGTTCTTCTGATACTTTCCGCGAGTATTTTTTTGATCGGAGCAGTAGGGTTTGATATGCTCGGCGGAAGAGAGGCTGAGTTGCATAGCTATTACACCCTCACCTATATTGTGCTGTTCACGATAGAGGAATTCTTAGAGATGATCGGGGTTGTCCTGCTCATCTACACTCTGCTTGATTATATCGAGCAACGGTTCGGGCATCTCTGTTTCTCGCTTGATGTGCAGCGAAACTGAATTTAGTGCTGTTTAGTTATCCTGCTTTGATATCAGCAACCATCGCCAAAGTAATGCCCGGATTGCCCCGGTTCAGGTCGTGGTGCTGGCGGAGCGCGGGAAAACGGAGGAGGAGGTCGCGGCCTGGCCCGCTGCGGGTGCTGAAGTCCTCGCCAAAGACAACTGCGCTGATGCCTCCCCGGTGCTGGAGATAGAGCAGGCGGTCGCGCACTTCCTGGCGGATGAAGCCGCCCGCGCCGCTGGAGCCGTAACCGTGGATCAAAGTCAGCACCCGGCGATGCTCAAGCCTGGCCTGCATCAGCTCGCGGTCAAGGCGGAACAGGGCCTGCTCGACCGTGGGCATTCCCTGCTTGAGATTGACAATTTTATGCAGATCAAGCTGGCCGGGCAGAAATATCTCCAACGCGGACTCGCAAAAAGGACAGCGGCGCAGTCCCAGTTCCACCTCATTGCCGCAGACTCCGCAGCAGATTTCCCTCATGCCCGCCCGCCCCGGCGCACTTCGGTCACGCTCGGCAGCTGGCTGAGATGGACTTGCAGACGGTGGAGTTGGTCAAGGCCGCTGACCTCGACCAGCACCCGAAACTCGGCGATGTTGTCGGCTCTGGTGCGCGAGTTCATCTCAATGATGTTCGCGTCATCGCTGGATATGGCCGAGCTGATGTCGGCAAGCAGGTTCTTGCGGTCATGCGCCTTGAGGAGCAGCTCGGCACGGTGCGGTACGGTGGTGCTGCCTGACCACTGCACGTCGAGCAGACGTTCCGGCTCCGCCGTGAGCAGGCTGGGGCATTTGGCCTTGTGTACAGCCACGCCGCTGCCAGTGGTGATGTAGCCGATGATCTCGTCGCCCGGCACCGGGCGGCAGCACTGGCTGATTTTAATCAGCAGATCGCCGATGCCGTCAATCTGCACGGCCCCGCGCCCAGCAGGCACCGGTTTGCTGGCTTTGCTCTCCGCCTTCTCGACTTTCTCCAGCAGCTCGGCCTCCTGCCGCTTGGTCTCTTCGGCCTTGATCTGCTCGTCGGGCAGCAGGGCGCGTTCGAGCTGCGGCACGGTCACTTCGCCCGCGCCGACCTTGGTCAGCATGTCGTCGAGCGAGACCGCCCGCAGCTTGGTCAGCAGCAGGCGGAGCTGGCCGCTCTTGATCAGCTTCTTCAGACTGGTCTCGCGGATTTTCAGCTCGCGCTCGCAGATTTCCCGGCCCAGCTCCAAGGCGCGGGCCTTCTCCTCCTTGCGCAGCCACTGCCGGATTCTCGCTTTGGCCCGGCTGGTCTTGGCCATGTGCAGCCACGCCTGCTTGGGATGCGGCTCTTTGGCAGTGACGATCTCGACAATGTCGCCGTTTTGCAGCTCGTGCTTGAGCGGGACGATGCGGCCATTCACCCGCGCTCCGGCGCAGCGATCGCCGATCGAAGTGTGGATGGCATAGGCGAAATCTATCGGCGTGGCACTGCGCGGCAGCTCGCGCACCTCGCCGGTCGGGGTGAGGACATAAATATCCGGGTCGTACAGCTCGCCGCGCACGGTGTCTAAGAACTCGACCGGATCTTCGACCTCCTGCAAGCCCTGCACCAGCCGTTTCAGCTCCTGCATGAGACGCGCGTCGTCCCGGCTGATCTTCTGCCCTTCTTTGTAGGCCCAATGCGCGGCCACGCCCTCCTGCGCCACCTCGTCCATCTCCTTGGTGCGGATCTGTATCTCCATGAAATGGCCGCCCGGCCCGACCACCGAGGTGTGCAGCGACTGATAGTTATTTGACTTGGGCGCGGAAATGAAGTCCTTGATCCGGCCAGGCACTGGTGTCCAGCTGCCGTGGATGGTGCCAAGAGCCGCATAGCACTCATGCACGGTGCTGACGATGATGCGGAAGGCCACCTTGTCATAGACCTGCTCGACCGGGATGTTCTGCACCACCAGCTTCTTGTAGATGGAGTAGAGATGCTTGGGCCTGCCCAGCACCCGCAGCGGCGTGATGCCCGCCGCCTTGAGCTTGCCGCGCAGGATGGCGATGACTTCCTCCACGTACTTCTCGCGCTCGCCGAGGGTGCTTTCGATATGCTTGGTCAGCGCGGCGTATTCCGCCGGAAAAAGGTGCTGGAAGGAAAGGTCTTCAAGCTGCCGCTTGAGCCAGTCTATGCCGAGACGGCTGGCTAAGGGGGCGTAGAGATCCATGGTCTCCCGCGCCACCTGCCGCCGCCGCTCCTCCTCCGCGTTGTGCAGCCCGAGCATGTCATGCAGGCGGTCGGCCAGCCGGACGAGGAGGACGCGGATGTCCGCGCTCATCGCCAGGAAGAGCCTGCGCATGTTCTCGGCCTGATGCGCCAGGCTGGAGTCGTAGCGGACATTGGTGATCTTGGTCGCGCCGCTGACGACGTTGGCGACCTCAGGGCCGAACTGCGCCGCCAATTCCTCCGGCGTGGTGCGGCTGTGCCGGATTGTTCCATGCAGCAACCCGGCGGCGATGGTCACCATGTCCAGCTTCATTGAAGCGATGGTGGTGGCCACGTCAAGAATATGCGCTTTGTACGGCTCGCCAGAGAGATGGAGCTGCTCTTTGTGCCGCTCGCAGGCAAAGGTGTAGGCCCGCTCCAGCGGACTCAGATCAACATCCTGAAGATAGCTGCGGGCAACCGAGAGCAGGGTTTTGAATTCGGGCATGTTATATTCGGGCCTGTCAACATTACTTGCCCAGTTAGCATGAAAAACGGAATGAAGTAAAGAGGCTGTTCAGGAAACTGAAGGGATTCCGCCGCATTTTCACCCGGTTTGACAACTGGATGTCATGTTCCTCGGGTTTATCATTTCTGCCCTGATCGTGATTTCAATCAAATAGTGTTAACAGGCCATAGGCAACTCCTGTTAAATTCACCATCTTCTGTCACAATTCCACATTAGCTGGATACCAGAGCGTCACGGTGGCATAGCCATCTTTCTTGGCGGTGGCCGCAATCTCGCTTTTCGCCGCCTGCGCATCGGAGAGCGAACTGAGCAGAGCCGCAATGCCTTCATACATCTCTTCTTTGTACCGCTCTGTATCGGCGCAGTAATCCGCCTTGAGGTTGACATCGCCCTTGATCCAGCCGGAAATCCGTCGCAGCGGCGGCAGGTTGATAAACGATTCCGGGTAATACACCACCGCTCTGGCCGCGCCGTCAACAATGTTGCTCATGGCCACCTTCGCGTGCTGCGCCCGCAGGCCCAGCTCTTCCAGCTTGGCAGTCACGCGCTGCTCCAGCTCGGTGATGCCTGCCCGTCCCGGTCGGTCTGATTCAAACGCCTCGTAGCTCCACGTGGTCATTCTTGCAATACCTCGAATTGGCAGGGAAGCAGCGAGCCGCCTCCCTGCATGGTGTGTTTCAGATCAGAAGTTGCCGCCCATCGCAAAATCCCACTGGGCATCTTCGTCGCCTTTCTGCTTGTCCAAGTTGTAGCCCCAGACTAAACGCAGCGGCCCGACCGGCGAAAGCCAGTTGACTCCCAGCCCGGCGGATTTTTTGATGGAGCCAAAATCCCAGCTGTCGTCTTGGGCATAAACATTGCCGAAGTCGGTGAAGACCACGCCGCGCAAGCCGGCATCAGTCACCAGCGGGAAATGCAGCTCCATGTTGGCGAACCACATCTTGTCGCCGCCGTATTTTTCGTCATTGACCGGGTTAATCGGGCTGACCGACGAGGACTTGAAGCCCCGGATGGAGTTCATGCCGCCGAGATAGAAGTTGTCATAGACCGGCAGCTTGCCGTCTTCGTTCTCAAAAACCTTGCCTGCGGAGAGCCTGCCGCGAGCCACGGTTGAAAGCGGCAGCGGATAATACCAGTCGGTCGAACCTTCCAGCTTGGTGTATTCCGCCTCGCCGCCAAAGAGGCCGCCCGCGTACTCAACGCTGACGCTGTTGCGGGAGCCGGAGCTGGCATTGAAGAACTTGTCGCGGGTGTCGCGCACCAAGGACAGTTTGACCGCGCTGGTGATATTGATCTTTGCCGATTCCAAGATGTAGTCGGACGCATCGGCGGCGATATCTTTCAGCGTGGTGTCTGTCCAACTGTAGCCGTAATAAATCCGCCATTCTTCAATCAGCTGATGGCCGAAGCGTAGTCCTGCGCCTTTTGATGACTTGGTGTAGTCGGTGTATTCGCGCTCCCAGTTGAATGCGTCCACGCCTGCCGAAACTCTGGAATCAAAAATGCGCGGATCGGTGTAGGACAGGTTGAATTTGCTGCTCACCCCGCTCATGTTGGCGGAGAAGGCCAATCTGGTGCCAAGGCCAAGGAAGTTGTCCTCAGAAATTTCGCCCATGAACATCAGCTTGTCCGAGGAAGAATAACCCGCGCCAATGCTGAACTGGCCGGTGGCCCGCTCCTTCACCGCCACAAGGATATCCATCATATTGTCCTCCAGCGTTGGCTGCGGCATGACGTTGACATCCTCAAAATAGCCCAGCCGCTGGAGTTTTTTCACCGAGTCGCGCACCGCCTTGGAATTGTAGGTGCCACCTTCGCGCACCTCCAGATCGCGGCGGATGACGTTGTCTCTGGTGCGGGTGTTGCCCTGCACCTCAACCCGGTTGAATGTGACCAGCTCGCCTTTGCTCACCGTCAGGCTGATGTCAACCGTCTTCGTGCCGTCCGCTTTCTTCATCTTCGGATCCACCTCGGCAAAGGCGTAGCCCTGCTCGGCATACAGATCGGTCAGCTTGAGGATGTCCTCCTGCATGACCTTGCGGCTGAAAAACTCCTCCTTGCGGATGGTGAGGAGATCAAGCAGCTCTTCCCGGCTTTTGAGCAGGTCGCCCTGAATGTCCACCTCGCCGAGCTTGTAACGCGGGCCTTCCTCAATGTTGAAGCTGACGACGATGTCTTCGCCTTCAGTCTGCACCTCCGGCTCGCCAACCTTGGCATCAATGTAGCCGTGATCGGCATAAAAAGCGGCAATGCGGTCTGCGTCCTGTTTCAGCACATCCGTTTTCAAGGTGCCGGAACCGGTGATCCACGAGGCGTACCATTTCCATGTTCCGGTTTGCAGTTGCTTCTTCAGCTCGCTGTCTTCAAAGGACTTGTTGCCGACAAAGCGGATATCGGTGATGGACATTTTCTCGCCCTCGCTGATCTCAAAGACCACCTCCGTGGTGTTCGGATCAGGCTGATTCACCTTGAAAACCGCTTTGGCAGCAGAATAGCTTTTGCTCCGGTACAGCTCGACGATCTTTTTCACTGCCTCGTTGAGAGCTGCCGGATTGACGATTGTGTTGGCCTTGATGCCTGCCGCATCCTGCACATCCTTCTCGTCCAGTGCCTTGATGCCGGTGTAGGTCACTTTGTTGATCAACGATTTTTCTTGCACCCGGAAGAGCACGTTTTTCCCTTTGGGCGAATTCGTGACTTCAATTTTCACATCGTCGAAGTAGCCCATCTTGAAGATGGCCTTCAAGTCGTTGCGCAAACTGTCTGGGCTGTAGATGTCACCGGGCTTGGTGGAAATCTTGCCAAGAATCGCGCCAGAATCAATCCGCACATTGCCAGCCGGAACGACCGAGGCGATGGTCAGCTCTTTGCTGGTGCGGCCCAGCACATCCGCGAGCAGCCCTTCCAGCACCAAAGGCAGCTCTTCGACCGATGCGCCCTCTTTATACGCAGGCTGCGAGTGGCTTGGTTGCAGCAAATCAATCAGCTGCATATCGACAGAGATGCGTCGGCCAAGCACGGTCAGGCTGCCAACAGCGGCGTAGTCCATGCCGTTCTTCTCCAGCGCTTTGGTCAGGGCGGCTGCAGGCGGCGGCCATGCGCCTTGATAGTTCACCAGCTGCGCTGCCTCGCTGCGGGCCAGCATGGTCAGGCCTTTCTCGGACAGAGCCGCCTGCAAGGCGGTGTCCGCCTGCTGCGTCAGCTCGCTGCTGTCTGCCGCATTGATCTTCAGGGGCAGGAACACGGTGTTCTGCTTGGCAGCCAAGGCGGTTCCAGCGGCAAGGCAGCAGCAGAGCAGCGCCAGCAGGACGAGGGGAATTGCGAGGCGGATCGGGCGGTTCATAAGCGAATCCTGTGCGGTTTGAAGTTGAGGACTGCGGAGTCCTCCTGCGGCTCAGTTCAACTGGTTGACATGACTGTCTGAACTTTTCTCCTGCCTATCGTAAAGGTCATTGCCGCCGCTGTCAAACGGTTTTTGCATCCTTGCCCAAAAGCAGCGGCGGCCAATAGCCTGACCAGCCTGCCGCTCCGCATTTTCTCAATTCTCTCAGCACACCGCCCCCCAGACCTTTCCCTTGCGCACCGCCGCGCTTTCTGGTATCTTAGCGGGATTTCGCCCTAATCCCGCAGGGGCAGAGGGCTGGAACCCGGTCCGCCGCATGTTGACCGGCTGCAAGAAATAACTCCAACTATCAGAAAGGCGGAACCATTGAAGACTAAAATACTCGTTGCCAACCGGGGTGAGATCGCCATCCGCATCATCCGGGCCATTCAAGAGCTGAACTACGAAGCGGTCGCCATCTACGAAACGCCGGACCGGGATTCCATGCACATCCGCAGCGCCGACGAGGCGGTGTGGATTGGCGACGGCCCGCGCTGCGACTATCTCAATATTGACAAGGTGATCAACGCCGCGCTGAAGAGCGGGGCTGTGGCCATCCATCCCGGCTACGGCTTTCTGGCGGAGAACGCCGCCTTCGCCAAGGCCTGCGAAGAGGCTGGCATCATCTTCATCGGCCCACCCTCGGACGTGATTGACAACCTCGGCAACAAGGTCACGGCCCGCAGGATCATGGCTGAGGCAGGCATTCCGATGGTGCCGGGCACGCAGAATCTGAAGGCCGGAGAGGAAGGCTTGCAGGAGGCAATGGATTTCGGCAGGAAATACGGCTATCCGATCATGCTCAAGGCCACCGCAGGCGGCGGCGGGCGCGGCATCCGCAAGATTGAGCAGGAGAAAGACCTGAAGGATCAGTATGCGATGGCCCGCGCCGAAGCCAAGGCGGCGTTCGGCGACGACTCGGTCTATTTAGAGAAGGCCGTGGTCAAGCCCAAGCACATCGAGGTGCAGATCATCGCCGACAAGAGCGGCAACACCATCCACCTTGGCACCCGCGACTGCTCCATCCAGCGGCGCAATCAGAAGCTGATCGAAATCGCCCCGGCCTTCCAGCTCACCAAGGAGCAGCAGAACGAGATCAGCATGACTGCGGTGAAGGCCGCCAAGGCCGCAGGCTATTTCAACGCGGGCACGGTCGAATTCCTCTTCGATAACGGCAAGTTCTACTTCATGGAGATCAACACTCGCCTGCAAGTCGAGCACACGGTTTCGGAGATGATCACCGGCATAGATATCGTCCGCACCCAGATCAAGCTGGCGATGGGCAAAGACCTGCTCATCAAGCAGGAGGACGTGCATCTGCGCGGCCATGCGGTGGAAATGCGCATCAACGCCGAAGATCCGAAAAACAATTTCATGCCCGAAGGCGGCAAGACCGTGCGCGTCTATCGCTCGCCAGGCGGCTACGGCGTGCGCCTGGACGGCTTCTGCTATCAGGGCTTCACCATTCCGCAGGTCTATGACTCGCTGCTGGTCAAGCTGACCGTGTTCGGCTGGTCGTGGAACGAGACCGTTGACCGCCTGCGCCGCAGCCTGAACAACTTCGTCGTCATCGGGCCGAAGACCACCATTCCCTTCTATCTCAACCTGATCAAAGACCCGGACTTCAAGGAAGGCTGGTTTGATACCTCCTTCTTGGAGACGCACGACTACCTCTTCAAGTACGAGGAAGAAACCAGCGAGGTCAACAAGCTGGCCCGCCTGATCGCCGAGATTCACTGCAAGGGCGGCAACGCCTATGCGGCGTGATAGCTGTCTGATTGGATTGTATGGGTGCGGCCTGCCGTGCCCATATTGCTGCCCGCAATGAATCTGCACAATCCTTTTGCCTTGGCCGGAATCGCCTTCCTGCTTGCGGCGGTGTTCTGGTTTCTCCTGAGCAAAAGCCGGAAAAGCAGCAAGGCAGCATCAGGGCGTTTGGACGCAACGCAGGTGATTTACCTTCTCAGCCTGCTGGCCATGCTTGCCCTTGCCGTGCTGACGTGGAACGACCGCGCTATTTCAATGTCGCTGCTCGGCAGTCTGCTGGGAAGCGTCGCCACTGGCGCATCAATTTTGAAGCCTGCAAAGGAAGACACAGCTGAACTGCGCACAATTGGCGACCAAAGCCCCTCAGTCCGCAGCGGCGGCAAGGTGACAATTAGTTATGGCGGCGCAGTGTCCGGCAGGAAAAAAGCAGGTGCGGGGCAGGCAGTCACGCAGGGCGGACAAAGCCCAGCTGTTGAGGCGAAGAAAGATGTGGAAATCACGTATGAGAAATAAGGCGGCGAGTGTGAGAAGATAAGCGCAGGATTTTTTCCGGCAGACAGTTCTTTGGAACAAGCGCAAGAGGAACATGATATGACAAAAGTGATTTCGCAGCACAGCGATCTTTGGACATTGCGGAAAATACAATCCCTTGTTGGCATGGAGACGGTCTTGCTCAAGAAGCAGATTGAGACTGTGCAAGCAAGAGTATGCTTCTTTGAAGAGCGGCATGGCAAATTCAGCGAGCAAGGACTGCACGGGCAAGTGGATGACATGGAGCTTGTTGAATGGGAAGGTGAGATGGCGACGCTGGAGCGGCTGCAAAAGAAACTCACCCGCCTTGAAGATGTGAATTTTGAATATGAATGATTATTTGTCCAAAATTGAACGAGGCATTTGAATTCATTTCCGCATCATAAGCATACTGAAGACAGCAGGATAGTTGATTCGCACGCAGTCAGTCTTGAGGAAGTTCTTGCCGAAATTTTGCAACATATCCTGAGCAGCTGGGAGCACTGAGGCGGGAAGCATGACAAGGCAGTCTCGGCCTATGAGAAAGTGTATTTTTTATATCTGCTCATAGTCCGCGCCTATTTTTTAATAGGAAAAATGGATGAGGAAATAGACGCGGCCTGTTTGCTCATCTGTTTTTTGGATGAGAAGGTATAAAAATACACTTTCTGGCAGACAGAAGAGGTTTGGCGGCTGTAGGGGCGAAAAATTTTTCGCCCCTACAGAACCTTGCAGCAGGAGCGGACATCATGCAGACTTCTTGGGGCGATCAGTCGCCGGTGATTGAGGCTGGCGGCAATGTTTCCGTGACTTACGGCTTGGACGAGGAGCGCGTCAAGGCCATCCTGATGGAGCAGCTTTTCAGAAAGCTGCGCGATTCCAGCTTTGCGGCGGATGAGCGGGAACGCCGCCTGCTGGAGCAGCAGTTGCAGGCGGTCTCGGCGAAACTTGCTGACATTGAGGGGAGCTACGAGGAGGAGCTGGCGCGGCGCAAGGCGGCGGACGCGGTGCTCGAACAACTGCAAGGCCAGCTTCCCGAAACCCAGATTGAAAAGGCGCAGGCCAGTCTGCGGCAGGGCGACACAGCGGCGGCCCGGCAGGTTTTCCATGCGGTGGCTGAGAAAGCTGGCGCGGCGGTCGCGCTGGCGGCGTATCAGCTTGGGCAGATGGCCGAGGGCGATTTGGAATATGCCGAGGCACTGCGGCAATATAAAAAGGCAGTTGTGCTGGAGGAGGACAACCCTGAGTATTTGCTTGCCGCCGGGAAAATGGCCATCGATATGGCTGAGTACAAGCAGGCTCAGGAATGGCTGGAGCATCTGTTGGATATTAGAGAAACAAGGAATGAAGATGTTGATCTTGGTAAGATTTTAAATCTATTAGCGGCAATTTATATCCACAGGGATGATTATCGGAAAGCCGAAAAATTTTATTTGCAATCTTTAGAAATCGGTAAAAAAATATTAGGAGAAGAGCATCCTAATATTGCTACAGCTATGAACAATATAGCTTTGTTGTATACAGAACAGGGAAAATATACCGAAGCGGAAATTCTGTACAAACGTGCAATTGATATTGATGAAAAAAAGTTAGGTGCAGACCATCCATCTCTTGCAGCATCTTTGAGCAATCTTGCCGAGTTATATAGGAAGCAGGGTAAATACATGGAGGCTGAACCGCTATACAAACGTGCTATTGGTATCGATGAAAGAACAAAGGGTAAAGACCATCCTAATTTTACTGCCAGTATAAACAGCTTGGCTGAATTTTATCGTGAGCAGGGCCGTTATGATGAAGCTGAACCTTTGTATAAACATTCTCTAACGATTAGAGCGAAAATTTTTGGCAAAGAACATCCTTGTGTTGTTACTATTATGAATAATATAGCCTTGCTATATAAAGAGCGAGGGGAATATGTGGAGGCAGAAAAACTGCATAAAAACGCTTTGGCTATATATCAAAAAATAAACGAAGGAGAAAATTCAGAAACTGCCATAATGATAAATAATATAGCTGTGATTTATTCTTATCAGATGAGATATACAGAAGCTGAACAGCTCTACAAGCGTTCTTTGGCAATCAGGAGAAAAGTTTTCGGCAATGAACATTCTGATGTTGCTGAAAGCCTGAGCAACTTAGCTACTCTCTGTAAAGAACAGGGTGAATACCACAAGTCAGAGCTATTTTATAAATATTCTTTATCGATGAGAGAAAGAATATTCGGCAATGAGCATCCCTCGGTTGCGATGACATTGGATAATCTTGCAGGACTGTACGGAAAATAGCACCGTTACAAGAAGGCAGAGTTGCTCTCTAAGCGAGCTTTTGAAATCAGAAAAAAGATACTGAATGACGATCACCCTGCCATCGCTATAAATTTAAACAATATCGCTTTTTTTTGTCAAAGGCAGGGCAAGTATTCGCAAGTCGAGTCTATGTATAGACGTGCCACATTTATCCTGAAGAAAAAATTTCCTGCTGGACATCCGAATATTGATATTATCAAAGAAAATTACGACGAGCTGAAACAGAAGATGGCGGAGCAATCAAAATGACTTTCTTCCTTTTCCCTTCTTGGCAACGATGACAAGATGAGTCCATCCGTCTTCAAAGAGAAAGGATACCGCTTTTATTTCTTGTCAAACGAGGAGGAGCGCATCCATGTTCACGTTACCTGTGAAGACGGAGAGGCGAAATTCTGGCTTGAACCTGCTGTCGCATTGGCTGACAGCCATAATCTCAACCAAAAGAAGCTGCGTGAAATCAGAAAAATCGTTGAGGAGCACAAAGATGAAATCATCAGCCACTGGCGGAAACATTTCAGCGGCCGTTAAAAGCATCAGCTCATCAGGATTTTCCCTTCTCGTCAAAGGAAAGGAATATTTTCTGAGCTGCAATGACTATCCCTGCTTCAAAAATCAGCCAGAGCAGGCAATCCAGACAGTTGAGCTGCTGCACGGCTATCATTTGCACTGGCCGGAATTGGATGTGGATTTGGAAATTGACAACCTTGAGCATCCAGAAAAATATCCGCTGAAGTGGCAGAATCAAGAATTTCTGCCAGCAAATTGAACGAACAGCGGCGGCGAGCTGAAACAGGAGATGGCGGAACAGCAGCAAGCCGCCGCCGCTCACGAGGAAAACCATGTTTAATCTGCAATTGCATATCAGTCCGCAAACTGAGCAGCGGCTGCGGGCTATCTTGGCCAGCGCACAGGACGAAGAAGCCTTTGCCCAGAACATCATCGCCTATCAAATTGCCGAATTGCAAAAAGGTCTGATGAACATCCGTCTTGATTTGAAGGAGCTTGAGTCGAAATACAATACATCCAGCGAGGAGTTTTATCAGCAGTACACACAGGGCAAAAGCGATGACAGCGAAGACGCGATGCTGTGGGCCGGGCTGTATGAAATGATGCGCGACAACGAAAGCAGGTTGCGGGAGCTGGCATGATCGCCGCTTATTTTGCTGAGATTGAGCAGACGATTCAGTCTTTCCAGAATATTCTGCGCTCAGTCCTGACAAAAAAGCAATACAATGCGCGGCAAGGCTGCATCAGCGGCTCTATCTCCTTTGACAACGACTGCCGTCTTGAATTCATGGAACTCAAAGACTGCAACCGGGCGGCAAAAGTGAAATACCGCTATCAGTACATGGATGAGCAAAACGCCTGCCTCTTTCGTTATGATAATGCGCCGCATCATCTAGGACTTGCCACTTTCCCGCACCATAAGCACAAGGGCGAAGAAATCGCGCCAAGCCTTGAACCAACCTTGTTTGACGTGCTGCTGGAAATTGCCTCATGCAACCGTCAAGACACTGCATATTGAATAGTTTCAGAGGCGCGATGCGCTGCGCCTCTGCATTGCTGAACCCTAATAAAGAAAGACAAACTCGCCAGCGGCCACCCGAACAGCGGCACTGGGGCGCATGAATCACCCACCATTACGGACACAGGTCATGACACGAATCACCCAAGACATGGACACCGCCTCGGTGCTGGCCGCCCTGCGCGCCGCCGACGGCTACTACATCACGAACACGGCGCGGGACATGTCCCAGTCGGACTACAAGAACCGCATCCTGCTCCACACCGACCTGATGGCGGCTCCGGCGCGGGAGGCCGCTGGCTATTTCTCGCTGGAGATCACCGGCGGGGCCTCGGTGCATGTGGACATCCTGCGCAAGCAGGTGGATCCCTTCCTCAAGCTGGCCCTGCTGCGCGAGGCCATGCCCAAGACCATGTTCCAAACCCTCTGCCGGGGCGTGAACCTCTTCGGCTACCGGCCTTATCCGCAGAACGTGATCCGCTTCACCGTGCGGGAGTTCGCCAAGTACGTGGATGTCTGGCGCACTTTCGACTTCCTCAACCATGTGCCGAACATGCAGGCCGTGCTGGAGGAAGTTGGCAAGGCGGGCAAGATCAACGAGCCGTGCATCTGCTTTTCCACTGGGCCGGAGCACACCGATGCCTACTATGTGGCCAAGGTGAAGGAGATTCTTGCTGTCACGGGCGAGGACATCACCCTCTGCATCAAGAACCACGGCGGCTTGGGCACGCCGCGCCGCATCGGCGAGCTGGTCAACGCGATCAAGCAGGCGTACCCTGACTTGATCATTCATTATCACGGCCACAACACCGACGGCAACGACGTGGGCCGCATCACTGAGGCCGTGCTCAACGGGGCGAAGATCGTGGACGCATCCGACCACGCCTTTACCGGCTATTATGGCCCGCCTGCCGTACTGACCGTCATTCAGACTCTGAAAGATCACGGCAAGAAAGCAGTCGGCATTGATGAGGCGGCGGTGATTGCCACTTCAGATGCCATCCGCGACCAGCGTCCGCACTATGCCCAGTTTGAATCGCAGATCAAGGGCTTCCAGCCGACCGTGCAGATTCACAAGCTGCCCGGCGGAGCGATGGGTTCCAGCTTGGAGCAGGCCGCGAAAGGCGGCTTCTTAGACAAGATGCCGGACATCCTGCATAAGGAGCTGCCCAAGGTGCAGGAGGAGCTGGGCAACTTCTGGAGCGTCACGCCCGGCTCGCAGATACTGTGGACGACGGCGGTGTCCAACGTCCAGCATGGCCGCTACGAGTCGCCGTCCGGCGACCTGAAGAACCTGCTGCTGGGCAAATACGGCCCCTTCCCCTTCTATCAGCCTGCGGACTGGATTTATGAGAAGGTCTTTGGCGAGGACTGGCGCAAGGTGCTGGCCGAGCAGGGCGGAGCAGAGGCTATTTCCGACATGGACATCGAGCAGGAGCGGAAGACGCTGGCCGAGCGGCTGGGCTATGAGCCGACCGAGCAGCAGTTGGTCATCTACCTCCAGCACCCGAACGACGCGGTCAACTTCTACAAGTTCGAGGCCCAATTCGGCAAGGCTTATGTGCTGCCGCCGTCCATCTTCCTGCGCCAGGGCGGCTTCCCGCTTGGCCAGACCCTGAGCTTCCGCGACCATTTCGGCAAGGAGCATCTGCTGGAGGTTGGGCCGGTGCAGAAGTCAGCCGACGGTCAGACCAACGTTTATCTGAACGTGGATCACCACGAGCGGGTTTATGTTTTCGAGCCGGAAAAGCCTGCGGGTGCGGCTCCAGCAGCAGCCAAGCTCTCGAAAGAGGAGATTGCCGAGCTGGCCAAGGCGGGCGACTATCGCGCTCCCTTTGCCGCCAATGTCAGCGCAATCAGCGTCAAGCAGGGACAGGAAGTGGCCGCAGGCGATCAGCTTGTTGTCCTTGAGGCGATGAAGATGCAGACACCTATCGTTGCGGAAGCGGCAGGCGTGGTGGCGGCCATCAGCGTCAAGGTCGGGCAGAGCTTGCAGCCGGGGGATAAGCTGGTGAAGGTGGATGTGAAGGAGTAATCCTGCCTGAGAACCGCCCAAGGACAAATTGTCCTTGGGCGATTGCCCCACTTCGTCGTTCCCACCCCAAAATTTGGATGCAAGCCCTTTATGATTACAAGCCAACCGCAAGTCCACCGTTCCGGCGTGGTCGCTGTCATCGGCCCGCCGAACGCAGGCAAATCCACCCTGCTCAACCGCTATCTGCAGCAGAAAATCGCCATTGTCACGCCATTGCCGCAGACCACCCGCAACCGGATTCAGGGCATAGTCACTGGCCCGGATTATCAGATGATCCTGTTAGATACACCGGGCCTGCATCAGGCGAGGGAGCGGATCAACAAGGAGATGGTGCGGATTGCGCTGGAGGCTCTGGCCGAGGCGGATTTGGCCTTGTTCTTGGCTGATGCCGCTGATGATGCCCGCAAGCGGGAACGGCAGAAGGAGGACTGGCTTGGCTGGCTGGAGCAGATTCGCTGCCCTGCTGTCCTTGCCCTGAATAAAATTGATCTGATCAGCAAGGACGAGGTGCTGTCCCTGCTGGATTGGCATTGCTCGCTGCATCCCTTTGCGGCGGCAGTGCCGGTTTCCGCCCTTAACGGCCAAGGCACGGACGCGCTTCTGCACGAATTAGTCAGCCGTCTGCCGGAAGGGCCGCAGTATTATCCTGATGATATTCCTACTGATGCGACGGAACGCTTCATTGCCGCCGAGCTGATTCGGGAAAAAATTTTTCTCCGCACCAAGCAGGAAGTTCCGTATTCGACCGCTGTCCTGATAGAATCCTTCAAGGAGGATGAGCTGACGGGCCGGGTGGAGATTCATGCCGCCATTCTTGTTGAGCGCGACTCGCAGAAAGGCATCATCATCGGCAGCAACGGCACTATGCTGGGGGAAATCCGCAAGGCCGCCGTCAAGGAAATTGAAAAGCTGCTGGCCTGTAAGGTGCAGCTGCGGCTGTTTGTCAAAGTGCGGAAAAACTGGACGGAAAATGAGCAAATACTGCGGGAGCTTGGGCTGCGGCGGTAGGTGGCGTTATATAATAAAACCAGTCGGTTTAAGCAATGATAGAAATTTACGGCGTGGACACAGAGGGCATTGAAGGTGTGCTGATCCGTTTCAGTGCGGCGTTAGAAGCAACTGCAAGCGGCATGGGCATTCTTGGCTTGGCGCAAAGAGTTGTCATGGAGGGCTGCGAGCGAGCTGTCAACGCGATTAAAACAGTTGATGGTGATTGGGATATGTCCAATTTTAGAATCACCATGCAGCTCAGTCCATCAGAAACGCCGAAGCATTCCGCCGGTCTTGATCTGCCGATTGCAATTACGCTCTTGACCGGAAGCCTGCTCATGGACGAGGAAAAGATTGATGAGTGTATAGAAGAGCTTAATCAAAAAGCTATCAAGAAGAATGCAAAGAATAATCCGAATGTCCTGCTGCGGCAAATTGATCATATTTCTGACCACAAAAGCAAAATTGAAAAATATCGCAAAAAGATAGCAGAAGATACGAATAAATATTGCCTGATCGGCACCCTTGATATCGCGAGCGGTGCTATCGAGCCACCGCGTTATGGCATTTTTGGAATGCTGTCTTCAATCGGCAAGGATTATAAAGTAATAGTTCCAGAGCAGTCGGAAATTCATGCTGCTCTGGTTGCGAATGCGCGAGGATTCACCGCCTATAAGGCAAGCAATATTAATGAGGTATGGAAAGTGCTTCTCGGCGAAGCGCGGCCCAGAGCAGTGAATTATAATGCCGCGAAAACGAAAATCGTACGAAAAGAAGTAGTCAGTTATGTTCCTGATCTTCAGGCAATTAACGGTGCGGCACGGGCAAAAGAAGCGATGAGCATTGCTGTAGCCGGAGGGCATAATATTCTGCTGGTCGGGCCTCCTGGTCAAGGGAAAAGTATGCTTTCTTCGGCAGCCACTAAGATGCTGCCTGATCTCACCAGCGGTGAAGTCTTTGAGATTAATAAAATCTATAGCGCAAAAGGATTGTTGTCGGAAAACGAGGTGATTACATCTCGGCCCTATATCGAAGTCAGTCACGCCACAACGGAAGCGGCTTTGTTCGGCGGCGGCGTTCCTCCTATGCCTGGCGAGATATCCTTGGCACACAGAGGAGTATTGTTGCTTGATGAAATCAATCTCTTTAAGAAAGACATCATCGAAAATTTGAGAACCCCTCTGGAGCAGCGAAAATCAATTATTCAGCGGGTTGCGGGCAGAGTTGAATATCCTTGCAGCTTTATTATGATTGCAACAATGAATCCGTGTAAATGTGGCTGGCTTAACCACTATCAATGCCAGAAATGTGGAGTGATACTTATAAACAAAAAAGTGTGTGAAAAATGCGGAGCTAATCTAACTCACAAGTGTAAATGCAATAAAATTGAATTAAAATCGTACAAAGACAAATTAAGTAATCCCATGAAGGATCGGATAGACCTGAAAGTTCTTTTATCCTCGCACGACAGCCGTCCTCAGAATAAATTTGATTTTTCAACAAGTACAATACAAAAACGGATTGCGGCGGCCAGAGCGATTCAGGCCAAGAGATACCAAGATGCAAAAAATATCTATTGCAATGCAGACGTAAAGGACGAGCATCAATACCAGCAATATGACATTTTGGATGCAGGCGTAAAAAGCTACCTGAACACTATCAGCAGGAAACTGGATATCACACCTCGGCAAAAAATGCGGCTTCAGCTTATTTCCAGAACCGTCGCTGACTTCCTGCAATCAGAAAAAGTTAGAGAAGAGGATGTGCGCAAGGCAATTTTCCTGATGGGATTAGATAATGAATATTGCAGGCAGCTTTAGTTGTTTTCATGTTCAACATCAGCTCGGCTGAGAGGTTTTGATGCTCCTTGAAGTCCACAATATGAGCCACTGTTTCGGCGGGCTGCGGGCAGTGAACGGCTTCAGCCTTGCGCTGGACGCGGGCCAGATTCACGGACTGATCGGCCCGAACGGCGCAGGCAAGACCACGGTCTTCAACCTGATCACCGGGGTGCATGTGCCGGATGAAGGCGCGGTGCTGCTCGAAGGCCGCAACCTTCGCGGCTTGGAGACGCACCGCATTGCCGCGTTGGGCATCAGCCGCACCTTCCAAAACCTCCGTCTCTGGCGGCACTTGAGTGTGCTTGATCACATCCGCATGGCCCACTACAGCCAGCTCCGCTACGGCATCTTCGGTGCGCTCTTCGGCACACCGGCCTGCCGCCGTCAGGAAAAGGAAATCACCGCGCATTGCCACCGCCTCTTGGAGACCTTTGATATAAGCCGCTTTGCCGAGCAGCTCGTCGGCAGCCTGCCCTATGGCGCACAACGTCGGGTGGAGATGGCGCGGGCCATGGCTGCCCGCCCGAAAGTCCTCTTCCTCGACGAACCCACTGCGGGCATGACCCCGGACGAATTAGTGCAGATGATCGGGATCATCCGCCAAGTGCATTGGGAATTCGGCGTGGCCATCCTCCTGATTGAGCACCGCATGAAATTCGTGATGGAGCTGTGCGACAGCGTGCAGGTGCTGGTCTTCGGCGAAGTGATCGCGCAAGGCCCGCCAACCGCAATCCAGAACAATCCCAAGGTGATTGAAGCCTATCTCGGCAAGGAGGATATCCACTGATGCAGCTTGTGGCGGAGAATCTTTCGGTTTCCTATGGCGCTATTCGCGCCTTGCACGGCATCAGCTTTCGGGTGGATCAGGGCGAGATTGTCACCATTATCGGCGCGAACGGCGCGGGCAAGAGCACGGCATTGCGGGCCATTTCCCGCATGATTCCAGCGGAAGCGGGTTCGCGGCTGGAATTCATGGGCGAGAACCTGCTCACCTACAAGGCGGACAAGGTGGTGTCGCGGCTGGGCATCTCGCATGTGCCGGAAGGCCGCATGATCTTTGGCAATCTCACCGTGGCGGAGAATCTCGCGCTTGCGGCCTTTGCCCGCAAGGACACGGCGGCGGTGGAGCACGACAAGCGGTGGGTCTTTGGCCTCTTTCCCCGTTTGGAGGAGCGCAAGCACCAGCTTGCCGGCACCATGAGCGGCGGCGAGCAGCAAATGCTGGCTGTGGGGCGAGCCTACATCAGCGGTCGGAAAATTATGCTCCTTGATGAGCCGTCCATGGGCCTGGCCCCGCTGCTGATGCTCGACATGTTCAATGCCCTCAAGGCGATCAACCGCAGCGGCACCACTATTCTCTTGGTTGAGCAAAACGCCCGCCTCGCCCTCAAGTTTGCCAAGCGCGGCTATGTGCTGGAGAACGGCAGGCTCGTTTTGGAAGGCCAGGCCGCTGATCTGCTCAACGACCCGGCGGTGAAGCGGGCGTATCTGGGAGCGTGAGGGAGAGAAGCTGTTCAACTACATGCCAAAAAAGGAGGAGCAATGGCTGGAGGATACACACACATCACCTTGGCGCAGCTCGCGGCAGAGGAAATCCGCCGCAGGCCGGAGCTGCTGCACGAGGAGCATCGGCTGGCCCTGAGCCGCTGGCAGAAATTTTTGATCATCGGCGCAATGGGGCCGGATTATCCCTACTTGGATATCGCCGACAGCTCATCGGAGGCATGGGCGGCGGCCATGCACACGTCGAGCTGTGTCGCGGTGATCCGGGAATGCGTGCGGTTGATTCGTCCTATGTCCGCTCCGCTGCTGCGGCAGAAATGCGCGGCGTGGCTGTTCGGCTTCGCCTCGCACTGTGTGACCGACGGCACCGTGCATCCGATTGTGAATAAGAAGGTCGGGGCATACGAGCAACATAAGACCGAGCACCGCTGCTGCGAGATGTCGCAGGATGTGCTGGTGCATCGCAAGCTGAATCTGGGCGCGATTGATCTGAACGGTCAGCTTTCCCTCAATGTTGTTGAAACCTCGGACGGCAGCAGTCTTCTGCTCGACCGCGACATTGCCGCGATGTGGACAGCGGCCTTGAATGCGGTATATCGCAGCGGCCAGCCAGCGTCTTTTTCTTTATTAGACCGCTTCATCCGCCGTGTCGCCGGAAGCATGTCTGGCAACCAGCTCCTGCCGCCCGACCCGAACGAATGGCACCGGGCCATGCGGCGGAACATCAAACTGGCCGAGAATGGAGGCCGCCTGATGCCCTTTGCCCGTCATGTCGCGGCCAATGCTGGGCTGACTTATCCGGCGGAACCTGACCCGAAGTATGTGCTCAAGCTGGAGCTGCCGATCCAAGGATCCAAAATGGATTTTGAGGAAATATTCAACAAGGTGCTGCTGCATATTGCTAATTTTTGGGGACATCTTTCTCTTGCCCTGCAAGGACAGCCTTCGCCGCTGGACAATATGGACGGCTGGAGTCTGGACGAAGGCCTTGACCGCAATCAACGTTTTGTTTTCTGGAGCTGACAAATGACCCCTGAGCGCAAAAAAATAGTGCGGATTTTGGTGCTGGTGGCTGTGTTTGATCTGCTGCTGACTGCTGTCGGCTTTTTTCTTTGGACTCGCTATTACCGCCAGCCTGGGCTGCCGAACGAGCAGGAGCAGGCCCAGTTAGGTGCCAGACTGGTGAATTTGAGCGCAGCGGCTGAAGGATATTTTTCCACGCTGCCTGCCGCGCCTGACAGCAGCGAGGCGGAGATACTGCGGAAAGCAACGGAACATGATTCAAGCCTGTTGGACAAGCTGAACGGCTACCGGCTGCGGATCGCCTATGCGCAAAAACATGCGCTGCTGCTGCTCTGCACTAAGGATGGCAAACAGGCTCTGCTGGAAGATGCAGGCTGCACGGCCAGTTTGGACCGGCGGGTGCGCGAGGCTGCGCCCTGTGAATTTACACTGAAGGCAGATGAGGTCTGCCGATAAGAAGGCAGAAAGAGAAAAACTGCGGCAAAACTGGCGGAGGGACAGGGATTCGAACCCTGGGCGGGGTTGCCCCCGCAACGGTTTTCGAGACCGTCCCGTTCAGCCGCTCCGGCATCCCTCCGTCCGCTGCTGTTTTACCAGCAAAGAGCCTGCGCGTCAAGCCGGACAAGCGGTTGACAAGCAGCTAAAATACATTTACTGTGCATGGAGTGCGGTCAGCGTGTCTGGCCGCCGCTGTTTTTTGCCGGAACATCTGTCAGCTTTTTCTATGAAAACACTGCTCCGTCCTGCTGTTGTCCTGCTGCTTGCCGTCTGCCTGCTGCCGCTGTTGAACGGCTGCGCCGCGCTGCAGCAGAAAAAGTCCGCTGCGCCGACCTTTTCTCTTGCCGACATGGAAGTGCAAGGCATCAAAGGCTTGGAAACTATTTTCCGCCTGCACATCCGGGTGATCAATCCTGACGAGGCTCCGTTGCAGCTGCGCGGCCTGACCTGCACCCTGAAGGTCAACGGCAAATCTTTCGCCACCGGCATCAGCGACGAGCATGTTGCGGTGCCCGCCTCCGGCACTGCAACTGTGCCGGTGCTGGTTTATGCGGGCATGTTTGAGCTGGTCGGGCCGGTGATTGAGCTGATTCAGAACCATGCCCAGCCGGTCAAATCACTGCAATACGAACTGACTGGCACAGTCCGGGTCGGAGAGCAAGGCGGGGAGCGCATCCCCTTTTCCCTGCAAGGCAGCCTGCCGCCGGAGAAATAAATCATGCTCACCGCAGAGCAGGGCGACGTGCTGCTCCGGCTGGCCCGCCACGTGCTGGAAACCCAGTTCGGCAAGCGTGAGACAGAGCCGGAAGGTCTTGATGACTCAGCCCTGCGCCAGCGCAAAGGGGGTTTCGTCACTCTGATGAAGCAGGGCAAGCTGCGCGGCTGCAGCGGCAGTCTGAAGGCAACCCAGCCGATTGTTGACGAAGTGCGGCAGAATACGGTCAATGCTGCCTTGCACGACCACCGCTTCCCGCCGCTGACAGCGGAAGAGCTGCCGGAGGTGCGGATTGAACTTTCAATCCTGACCACGCCGAAAACCTTGCGCTATGCTGACAGCGATGACCTTGTCCGCACGCTGCGGCCCATGATGGACGGGGTGGTGCTCAAGCTGCCGCACGGCTTGGGCGCGACTTTTCTGCCGCAGGTCTGGCACAAGCTGCCGGAACCGGAAATTTTTCTGGAGCAGCTCTGCCGCAAGGCGGGCTTGTCCGGCAGCGCATGGCGCAGCGGCGAACTGATCGTGCAGACCTATCAAGTGGTGCGCTTTGAGGAGCAGGAGCCGTCGGCATGAAGGAACTGACCCTGCCGCCCGCGCTGGCTGCTGAATTAGCTGAAATTTATGTTGAATTGCAGGCAGAATACGAGCGCGTTGCTGCTGAAATTCCTCTAAGCTGCGCAGGCTGCCCGGACAACTGCTGCGATTCGTGGTTCTTCCACCATACGTACTGCGAATGGGCCTATCTCTGGCAGGGGCTGCGGCGGCTCTCAGGCGAAGAACTGACGCGCTTAGTCAAGCGGGCCGAGGACTACATCCGGCAAAGCCAAGCGCAGTTCGCCGCTGGCAAACGCCCTCAAGTGCTTTGTCCGCTGAACGAGGCTGGTTTGTGCATCCTCTATGAGCACCGGCTGCTGATCTGCCGGATGCACGGCATCCCGGCAATGCTGACCAGACCGGATGGCAAAACGCTGCGCTTTCCCGGCTGCTTCCGCTGCCAAGACATCGTTCATGCTTGTGCCGAGGCAGGTCCGGCGATGGACAGAACCCAGCTCTTCACCCGGCTGGCTGATTTGGAAAACCGCCTGCTCGGCGGCAATCGTCAACGTTATCCCAAAGTGAAAAAGACCATTGCCGAGATGATCGTGCAGGGGCCGCCTGCCGCATCCGTCATTTAATCACCAACTTGCTGTCATGGCCGACCTGCTCCGAGAAACATTCAGTCAGATCACGGAAGGCACCGCCGTGAACCGGGAAACCGCGCTCCGGCTGGCCCGCTATCCTGATCAGCAAAAATTCTGGTCTGCGGCGGACCGGCTCCGCCGCCGCTTCATGGGCGATCATTTTCATCTCTGCGCGATCATCAACGCCCGCAGCGGCGGCTGCACGGAAGACTGCCGCTTCTGCGCCCAGTCCGCCCGCCACCGCACCGACGCGCCAGTGTATGCGATGATTGACGCGGAAGAAGCGATGCGCATTGCCCGCAGCATTGCCGCCAGCGGCGCGGACCGGCTTTCGTTAGTCACCAGCGGCAGGTCGGTGCGCAAAGCCGAGCTGCATCAATTTGCCACGATTTATGAGCAGATTCGGCACGAAACTAAGCTCGACCTCTGCGCCTCCATGGGCCTGCTGGATCAGGAAAATGCTGCATTGCTGACCGCGATGGGAGTCAGCCGCTATCACTGCAATCTGGAGAGCTGCGCGGCGCGTTTCACTGAATTCTGCACCACACATACCTGGCAGGAAAAGGTGGACACCCTGAAAACAGCGGCGGCGGCAGGGATGTCGCTCTGTTCAGGTGGCATCATCGGCATGGGCGAGAGCATGGAAGACCGGATTGATTTGGCCCTTGAGCTGCGCGGACTGGGCATCCGTTCCATTCCGATCAACATACTCACGCCCATCGCCGGGACACCGTTAGACAACCTGACCCCGCTGCCCCTGCCGGAAATTTTGAGCACCATCGCCTTGTTCCGCTTCATCAACCCGGAAGCGGTGCTCCGCATGGCCGGGGGCCGTCAGCAGCTCGGGCAAGATCAGTACCGCTGCTTTGCTGCCGGAGCCAACGGGGCGATAGTCGGCAACTATTTGACCACCGCAGGCAGCCCGGTTGCCGAGGATTTGTCCCGCCTGCGCGAAATGGGCTTTCTGTTTCAGATGCGCTGAACACGAGACCTCTTGCATAAGCAGCAGGGGCAAAAAATTTTTCGCCCCTGCATCAGGCACCCGCTTGATGCGGCCCCTCAACGCAGGGCCGTTACGCAAGAGGTCTTATGATGCGGCAGGCATAAAAAAATCTTCAAGCAAGGAGCAGCACCCTGATGGACATTCTGTTCAAACTCATTGATTTCATCCTGCACATTGACAGCTATCTCGAAGGCATCATCGCCCAGTACGGCGCATGGACGCTGGCTTTGCTCTTCCTGATCGTGTTTATTGAGACAGGTTTGGTGGTGATGCCCTTTCTGCCGGGCGACTCGCTGCTGTTCGCCGCTGGTGCTCTTGCCGCACGGCCCGGCAGTGCGCTTGATCCGTGGCTGCTCTTCGGCCTGCTGTCTGTCGCCGCTGTGCTCGGCGACACAGTCAACTACTGGATCGGCCACCGCATTGGAGCCAAAGCCTATACCGGCGAGGTGAAGTGGATCAAAAAGGAATACATGGAGCGAACCCATGTCTTTTTTGAGAAGCACGGCGGCAGGACGATTTTCCTCGCCCGTTTCGTGCCGATCATCCGCACCTTTGCCCCGTTTGTCGCTGGGGTCAGCCGGATGCCCTACGGTTTCTTCATCCGTTGGAACATCATCGGCGGCATAGCCTGGGTGGCAGTGTTTACCGCACTGGGCTGGTTTTTCGGCAACATCCCCTTTGTCCAGAAACACTTCGAGCTGGTGATTCTGGTCATCATCGTCATCTCGTTCATTCCAGTGGTGATTGAGGCGGTCAAAGCAAGGCGGGAGATGCGCAAAGCTCAGGCTTGAAAATCGGATAGTGGCTAAATAGCAAGTGATGAGTTAGTATAGAAAGATGATACAAGAAATCATCACCCACCGATGCCGCTGCTATGGACTGCCATCTGCCGCAGGACACGTCAAGTTGCGGCTTTTTTTCTTGGTGACCGGAGCGAAGTGTCATGCAGGATGCTCTGGGAACGCATTCCGGCTTCATATAAAACATGCCGGACTTTCAGTGGCTTTTGGAGCGCATATTG
>NZ_JBLWEN010000007.1:0-61477 GCF_048287415.1 Candidatus Electronema sp. JM | reverse complement strand
CGATTGCGGCAAGGACATATTTGCATGTTTCAAGCCGCATTGCAGGCGCTTTTTTCAGAAAATTTCCGGCAGGTCTTCATTTGTCCGGCAGGCTGCAAATTTATGGCAGGTCAAATCAGCTATTCAAAAACGTCTGACAATGATCAGCGGTGAAATAAATGATCCTGTCCAGTCAGTCGGCACGGTTCCTCCGCCTGTCTGCGTCATCACCAGGGCAAGGCGGCACAGATGCTTCACAGGAGAGGCTGATTTCGGATGCTTGCGCGGCGAAAGACATTACGGATTTAAATTGGGCCTGCGTGTCTCAAGATTTGGAATGATCACACATTATTCTATTCTTCCAGCCCGGCCTCATGACATGCAAAACCTTTGAAACTCCGCTGGAAGGATTTGAAGGAACAGCGCCTGCGGATAAAGGCTTCATTAATGAGCACAGACAGTCTTTTCTGCTGGAACGGCGCAACATTCTTGTTGTCACGCCAACGCGGAAGAATATGAAATCAACGCTGCCTGAACCTTTTCTCAAATTCTGCAGACGTGCAAGAAAACGCATCGAAACTGTCGGCCCGCAGCTGACGGGCCGCTTCAAAGCCGGTCATATCCGCGTGCATGACTTATGGCATTTTCAACACCGTTTGATCCGAAAAATCTTAGCGCATGCCTGTCTGTGTTTTCATCAACTTATCCTGCAATCGTCCTCCGCTTGATCTGGACGGGCTGGTTGCTGTATAAAGAGTTGCACATTAGGTAAACGCTGTGTTTTATACTGATTTCTGGTCAGCATACAAAGAAATTCTTCCTCAAGGTAGACATTTCTCCGCCGGAAAGGAAAGCGGAAAGACAAGTCATATCGAATGGTTCAATCTTGCTTTGCGGCAGCGTGTCTCACGTTTGGGCAGAAAAACTCTTTCTTTTTCTAAAAAGATGAAAAATCCTACAGGGTCACTTTGGAATTTCATTCATCATTACAATGAAAATATAGCTCCAAATTTAGCCAGTACGCCAAGCAGGACTACCAAAAAAAAGCCCCACCATATATAATGAGGGGCTTGGTAAACTATTTTGTGGTTTATTTATTTATGGATACACTCATAACGTACGTCCCTGCCTTGGGGCCATTGGTAACATCAGCAGTGAAAGTATGTATAGTCAACTCTACCGGCTTGTCAGCAAGTGCAATCGCAGTTAATGCTGTTGCATACATTCCGTCCATATTTGCATAACCTGAACCACCTACTTCCGGAAGAAATCTAAACCTGATGCTGCCAGCAGCAGTACCTGCCGGCGTAGGCGTAGTTGGCCACCCATTAGGAAGTGGGGTGGTATTACAGATATAGTCTATCCAATAATATCTCCCTGTAGGTGCCTGTGGCAAAGGTGCAGATGGCGCAACAAAATATCCAGCACCTGCTTTTGTAATCGTCCCGCTTGGACAGGTGCTTAAAGCGTAAGACGATGTCGCCGATAATGACAGAGCCAAGCTGAAACCTAACATGATGCTCTTCGTTCTCATTGCACTTCCCTCCTTGAATTTTCTCTTAGCATTTGTACGGTATAACTCTATACAATTCTTGTATATAAACAATATAACCATATATTTCTCAAAATGTCGAGGAAAAAATAAACAAGAGGACTTGCCGCTATCACCTTGTTTTTTTTTATTTTTTACAGAAAAATAATATAAATCAAGCAAGGCAAAAAAATATAGAGTATTACTGATTTCGGCCAGATACTGTATGGACTAATAAGCCCATACAGCTATTTTCATTGTTCTCAATGCTTAAACGCCCGGCAACCGGTGAACATCATCGCCGCCTGCGGGCGGGCTTCGTTGCAGGCTTCAATGGAGGCGTAATCCCGCATCGAGCCGCCTGCCTGCAAGATGGCGGTGACTCCCTCACGAATGCCGACATCCGCCGCATCTCGAAAAGGAAAGAAAGCATCTGAGATCATCACGGAACCGGGCAGCCCTGCCTTGTCCGCCTTCACCTTCGTGTCAATCTCCGCCTTGTCCGCCGCATTCCGCCTGCCCTGCTCGACTTCCAGAGCCAAGTCCGCGTAGGGAATGCCGAATTTGTCAAAGCAGCAGATGTCCGCATATTTGATGTAGGCCTTGTGAATGGCGATTTCCGCCACGCCGACCCGATCCTGCTCGCCGGTGCCGATACCCACCGTGCAACCGTCTTTGACGTAAATCACCGAGTTGGACGTGACCCCGTGCTCCACGGCCCAGCCGAAGATCATATCGTCCAGCTCGCGCTGATCAGGCTGCCGCTCGCAGCGGTATTCTTTGCCTTTCCATGTCGCCACTGCCGGTTTCAAATCAGCAGCGGAGCGGATGGCGTTCACCGCTGACTGCTGAACAATGATGCCGCCGTCAATCAGCGACTTGAAGTCAACAAAGCGGTATTTTTCAAATTCAGCCAGCCGCTTGATGCCGTCAATGCGGATGATGCGCAGATTCTTGGCCTTGGCGAGAATGTCCAGCGTGCCTTCCTCAAAGTCCGGGGCGCAGACCACTTCCAGATAATTCTGGCTCATCAGCTCGGCGGTCGCTTTGTCAATTGCCCGGCTGGTGACCACCGCCCCGCCGAACGCGGCGATGCGGTCGGCCCGGTTGGCGCGGTTGTAGGCATCGGCCAGAGTGGAACCGATTGCCGCGCCGCAGGGATTGTTGTGCTTGAGAATCACCGCCGCAGGCTTGTTCATCAAATATTTGATGATGTTCAGGCCGTTGTCCACGTCGGTCAGATTGATTTTCCCTGGATGCTTGCCCACTTGCAGCATGTCCTCCACCCGGATGCCGCTGACCAGAGCCTTGCCCGGCTCAATGTATTTGCAATCGCCGAGCACGAGGTTGCCGTTGACCAATTCATACAAGGCCGCCTCCTGATCCGGGTTCTCGCCGTAGCGCAGGCCGCGCTCGTCCACCGTGCCGTCCTCCTGCGGAATGGCCCAAGTCCGCTTGCGGTACACCAAGGTTTGCCCGCCGAAGGAAATGGTCATCTCCATCGGGAAGGAGTCGCCGAGAATGGTGGTGTACATTTTTTTCAGATCGCTCATGAAAAGGCTCCGATTTTCTATGATTTTTTTATTCAGCCGCGCTGTCTTGGGAAAAACGGGAATAATACTCCATCCAGTCGGAATTGACAAGCTGGTCAGCAGAATGCTGCTGAATGTGAAGCGGAGGGAAAGAAAAGGCAGGGCGGCGCATTGGCCGCCCTGCAAAAACGGCGTATTTAGAAGGTGATGCGCGCTCCGGCGGAGATGATGGAGATGTCTTCGTAGTCAGCTCCGGTATTGTCCTCCAAAGAGAAAACCCGATAGCCTGCAAAAAGCTGCGAGCTGTACTTCTCAAGCTCCTGCACGAGCTGCACGCCAAAAGCGGTCGCTTCCTGTTCCGCATCAAGAACGGCGGCATTTTTGAACAGGCCGTAATCAACAGAAATCGCTGTCATGCCAACAGGAAAGAGCTTGCACTGCTGGCCGATTTTGCCGTACAGCAGCGACGGATCATCGCCGTTGACTGGCATCTCATCCACATCTTTCGACGAAGCGGCAACGGTGAAGTTCAAGCCAGAATTGAGCAGCAGCGAGGCAGAGCCATTGAGCTGGGTGACTCCGTCGCCGGGATTGGACCAGGCCGCTTTGGCTTCAAGCTGATTGCCGCCTAAATCGCCTGAATAAGTTATGGAAAAATCAACCTTATCTTCTTCGCCTGCTGACGCGCCCAAAGTGAAGCCGCCAAACGAAGGCGTTTCGTATAGCACCCGGTTGATTTCGTCCAATCCGACTGTAGAAATACCGCCGTGGAAGACTTCATCCGCCGTCAGATCAGCATATTTTTTAGCTGCCGCATCATAAAATTTTAGACCGCCGCCAAGATCAGCCACACCCGCGTTGCCGATGATATCTGTGCCAGAAAGATCAACCTCTGAGCTTTCATAGGAAGCGGTCGTGCCATAGCCGAGGGAGAGCTTTCCTGCGCTGCTGTGATCAAAATAAAGTTCTGTAAATTCTGGCGTAAATTCACCAGCAATAGTTTCTTCTCCCATTGAAACCTGCCGACCGGGATTAGACTCCCATTTCAATTCCAGCACACCGCCCACAGTCAGGCAATTGGAAGCTGCGACTTCACCTCTGAAACCGACTCTGCTTTCCGAGTGGCTATTGTCCACATGAAAAACTTTGTCTTGCTGACCATCGTCAGCATACATCACGGCGCGGTCAAGCTCGCCGTACACTTTGGTATGCACCTTATCATTGCCGGATTTGATTTCCAAAGCAGATGCCGCTGATACGCAAAGCAACAACGCCGCGCTCAGGATGGAAATGTTTTGGACAGCGTTCTTCATCATGTTTTCTCGTCTTCTCTTTGTTGCGTTCTGGCGGGAAAGACGTAATTTTAATGCCGTCCCCGCATGTCAGGCCAGAACAGTTTTTGAAGCGCAAGAATAACACATCCCGCCGAACCCTGACAATGAGCCGAGCAGCTCATTCTTCTGGGCATCTGACCTTACGGCTTGGGCAAAATCCTATTCCTTCAGCTTCAGCCGCAGCTCGCCCTCCCGCACCTGAAGGCTTTCCACGCCTGCGCCCAAACTCTGCCAAAAACCAGGCTTGCCGCCAAATTCCCGCATCAGATCAATATGTTTTATTCCGCCCAGCCACGCATTGGGCAGCGGCACTCCCATCAGGGATACACCTTTCAAGATCACCACAGGCCGCCCGTCGCGATAGGCGAGTTCAGCGCCGGCCCGCAGCCGCAGCGTTTTGCCACCCAGCACCGGAAAATCAGGATCAAGCGGCAGCAGCAGGCGCAGGCTGACTAAATTTTCGGCGAAATCCACCGCCAGCTTTTCGGCCAAATCGGTGTTTTTCGCCAGCAGCCCGTTGATTTCCCGTTCGCTGAACACAATTTCTCGGCCTGCACCTTCCTCAGAGTATGGCTGAGGCTGAAGCGGGCCATGTTCTGCATTTTCAAACGGAGCAGCAACAGCCCCAAGTTGTTCCAGCTTCCTTTCCAGCTGCTGCGTTTCTTGTCCGCTGAGTTTCACCGGCTTGAAGGGTTGAGGAAAAAGCCAAATTTTAATAACAAGGGCTGCACCAACGGCAGTGAGCAGCATCACGCCGACGGCGACGGCCAGCAATTGTTTGAACGTGAATCTTTTTTCGGGCGCAGAATTCATTCAGGCTGTCCTCGATGATGGTAATTTATGAGTGACAAAACGAACCGCACTTGAACATAAAAAAGCTGTGCGATGTCTAAAGAGAAATTCTTTGAATAGTTCAAAGAAAAAAGAAGAATTACTGCTGCGGAATGGCGGATAATTGACGGACTTCTTTATGAAGGGCAGGAATTGCGATATTTTTAAAAAACTTCAGAGCTATGCAAAAAAATCAAGGAAGTTATGGCGAAAAAAACAGAGAACAAAAAAATTATAGAGGCTGACGAAATGCGAACATCTGTCGTAAATAAAGAAAACTGCATATGGCTTGCTGCTGAAAAACTGCCCTGTCTTACAGAGAGATATACCCTATAAAAAAGAGAGGATGCCAGAACTGTCGTGTATCATGACATCATATCAGGAAGCTGAAACGAAACTTTTTCCTCATCACCGGCCATCTCAGTCACGCTGACCGCGCCGTGCTGCCGCAGCCAAGAGATTGTTTCTGTGACCAGATGCTCTGGCGCAGAGGCTCCGGCAGTCAGGCCGATCCGCCGCACTCCGTTCAGCCACGCTGAATCAATCTCGTGCGCATCATCAATCAGATAGGCTGGAATGCCTTGACTTTTCGCCACTTCACGCAGGCGATTGGAATTGGAGCTGCTTTTTGAGCCGACCACCAACACCAGTCCAACCATGCCCGCCAGCCGCCGCACCGCTTTTTGGCGGTTGGTGGTGGCAAAGCAGATATCTGTCCGTTCCGGCTCGGCAATAGCCGGAAACCGCCGCCGAATTGCGGCGAGAATTTCCGCTGTGTCATCAAGACTGAGAGTGGTCTGGGTCACGCAGCCAACCTTGGCCGGGTCGGTCACGGTCAGCGTCTCCACTTCCTCAGGCGAAGAAAGCACTTGCACTGCGCCGTCAGCATGGCCGCAGGTGCCTTCCACCTCAGGATGGCCTTTATGGCCGATCACCAGCACATCATAATTTTTTTGATTCAAGGCGATGACACGGCGATGCACTTGGGCCACCAGCGGACAGGTCGCGTCAATCGTGCGTAGTCCAAGCATGGCGGCCCGCTCAACGACAGCGCGGGACACGCCGTGCGCACTGAAAATCGTGACCGAACCGGCAGGCACATCCTCAAGCTGCTCGACAAAAACTGCGCCGTTGGCGGTCAGCTCATTGATGACATGCGTGTTATGCACAATTTCATGCAGCACGTAAACTGGCGCGCCGTGCAGCTCCAAGGCCCTGCTGACTATGCTGATTGCCCGCTTGACTCCAGCGCAAAAACCGCGCGGACGGGCCAGCACTATCTCCATCAGAGCACCATTTTCACTGCCGGATGTCCGGCCAGCGCGAGATGCAGGCTGCGCCGCTGCTCATCGCTGTCCACGCTGACCTCAAGGTTCATGCTGAGGTATTTGCCGCCGCCTGATTGGCGGGAGTCAGACAGCGAATACGGGGCATCGCCAAGCTGGGCCGCGACAGCAGCCTGCAAGGCCTGCCGGTCTGCGCCGATCAGTTTGTACTGCCAGACGCAGGGGTAATCAATCTGCGCTTTGCAGCGTGCAAAAGCATCCATGCTGCATCAATTCCCGGACGGACCGGTCTGACCTGCCGCCGCTGTTGGCTGGAATTGCACCTGATGCGCTGCGGCAGAATGCGCCCGTGTCTCCGCCGGGGGAATTGCCGCATCCAGCTCTGGCGCAGGCGAAAGCTGCGCCGCCGGAGCCTGCTCGCGGTGCAGGAAAAAAGAGAACGGATTCCAGCCGGTATAGAGGCAGAATCCGGTAAGGAACAGACCGATCAGCAAAAAAATCAGAAAGACCAAGCTCAGGGCAGAGAGATGGGCAGGTTCGGCGAGTTTTTTAGCGGATATTGAACAGGTTTTGCCGCTTTTCTGCTCGTTGAGCTGCTGATACCGCTCGCGTTCAGCAATAAATTTTGCCGCTGCCTCAGCCCCGTCTGTGCCAAGCAGCTTGGCGTAAATAGCCACTTGCCCCCGGATGAAGGTGTTGGCGGGCAGATCGGCATAATTTTCATGCTCGATGGCCACAAGATTGGAAGCGGAGATGTTGGTCTCCTTGGCCGCGTCGCGGATGGTGATGCCTTTTTCTTGGCGGAGCTGGCGCAGCATCGCCCCGACTGTGCTGTGCTCCGTCTTCCGCACTTGCTGCTCACCGCTGGCGGCGGCCTGTTTCTCCGGGCCGCCCTGCTCTTGCTTGTTCATGAAATTCTGCTGAGGGTTATGGTGATTGCTCTGCGCCGTGCCGTTATAATATCTTGATATAGGCACTGCTGCGGATTTCCTCAATCCACTTTTTGTAGCGCGCCTCCAGCTCCTGCTTGCGCAGGATGTCTTGAATTTCTCCTCGAACCGACTCATACGGAGCCTTGGCCGCGTCTTGGCCAGACGACAGGAGCTTGAACAGCATGAAGCTGTCCTGCGTTTCCACCACCGGACTGATGCCGCCGGGCTGGAGCGGCAGCACAGCCTCCCGCATGTACGGAGCCATTTCCTCGGCCTTAAACACGCCGATGTCGCCGCCGTCCGCCGCTGAAGGCAGCTCGGAACGCTGTTTGGCCAAGGCTTGGAAATCTTGACCGGAAAGAGCCAGCCGCCGCGCCTCGTCAGCCTTTTGTTTGGCGGCCAGCTTTGAGCTGCCGAAGGCAAAACCTAGTTGCAGGAGATGATAACCGGATGCCTTGGCGGTGTATTTTTTTTCGTAATACTCCCGAATTTTTTCTTCCGGCACCACCACCTTGGAGCGCACCGCGTAGCCGATCAGCTTGGAGCTGAGTATCTGCTCTTTCAGATTTTCCCGGTACTGCTGCTCGGTCAGGCCCATCTTGGTCAGCTCGGCCTTGAACTCCTCCTCGCCTGCGCCGCTGCGCTCCAGGATATCCTTCCGGGCCGCCTCGATTTCCGCGTTGCTGATAGAAATTTTCATCTGCTCGGCCTGCTGGAGAATCAGATGCTTTTCGATCAGCTTGTCAATTGCGCTCCGCCGGGCTTGGCGCATGGCTTCGTCCCGCTGACTGACCGGCACTTCCGCCTTGATCCGTTCAAGAACCGGCCTGAGCATTGCCTCGACTTCAGACACGGTGATGACATCCTGATTGACCACGGCGGCGCAGGAATCTACCACCTCGCCAGCCCCGGACGGCATGGCCCGTAGGAGAAAACACAAAGCCAGCACGACGCACAAACGCCTCATCATTTTGCCACCTCCTGTATCAGCGCGAAGCCAGCCGGGGCAATCCCGGCAGCTCAGATTGTTTCCTCTTCCAGCACCGCCTTCCGGCTCAAACGGATGCGGCCCCGGCTGTCAACTTCCAGCACCTTGACTTTGACCTTGTCGCCCTCTTTAAGGACATTCTCAACCTTGGCGACCCGGTGCGAAGCCAGCTCAGAGATATGCACCATGCCGTCCACGCCGGGCAGAATTTCAACAAAGGCTCCGAAATCCTTGATCGTTTTCACGGTGCCGTCATAGACCCTGCCGACCTCTGGCATCGCAGTCATGCCCTCAATGCGGGCGAGCAGAGCGGCGGCGGACTCGTTGCTCTTGGCGAAAATTTTCACCGTGCCGTCGTCGTCCACGTCAATTTTCGCGTCAAACTCCAAGGTCAGCTCGCGGATGATCTTGCCGCCCGGCCCGATGATGTCACGGATCTTGTCCTGACTGATCTTGGTGGTCACGTATTTGGGCGCATGGTCGGCGATTTCCTTGCGCGGCACACCGATGACCTCCTGCATTTTCTCCAAAATATGCAGACGGCCCGCCTTGGCCTGCGCCAGAGCGTTGCCCATGATTTCGCGATCCACACCGTCAATCTTGATGTCCATCTGGAGCGAGGCGATGCCCTGGCTGGTGCCGACCACCTTGAAGTCCATGTCGCCGAGATGATCTTCGTCGCCAAGAATGTCGGTCAGCACGACAACTTTGCCGCCTTCTTTGATCAGGCCCATCGCCACGCCGGAAACCGGAGCCTTGATCGGCACGCCTGCGTCCATCAAGGCTAAACTGCCGCCGCAGACCGTGGCCATTGAGGAAGAGCCGTTGGATTCCAGCACCTCGGAGGTGAGGCGCAGGGTGTAAGGAAAGCCCGCCGGATCAGGCAGCACCGCTTCTATGCCGCGCCGGGCCAAGGTGCCGTGACCGATGTCGCGGCGGCTGGGGCCGCGCAGGGCGCGCACTTCGCCGACGCAGAACGGCTGGAAGTTGTAATGGAGCATGAAGCGGCGGTACACATCGCCGCTCAGGCCCTCCACGTGCAGCTCGTCGCGCTCGGAACCCAGCGTGGCCACCACCAGTGCCTGGGTTTCGCCGCGTGTGAACAGGGCCGAGCCGTGCGCCTTGGGCAGCACGCCAACCTCGCAGCTGATGGGCCGCACCTCGTCATGACGGCGGCCATCCAAGCGGATGCCCTGCTCGACGATGCGGTCGCGCATCACCTTTTTCTTGTATTCATCGAGCAGCTCGGTCACTGCATTTTTGCTGTGCTGCTCCAGATCAATCCCAGCCAGCACCTCGTCCACCAACGCGTCGTAGCGGCTGTAGCGCGCCATTTTCTCCCGCGTGGCAACGACTTCCTCCATGCCTGCGGCGGCCAGCTGCTCGACCTTGGCTTTCAGCTCCTCATTGACCGCAGGCGGAGTCACGCTGCGTTTCGGCTTGCCTGCCGCCGCCTGCAATTCTTTCTGCGCGGCGATCAGCGGCTGCACCTCGCGATGGACGAAGAAAATAGCGTCCAGCACCAGCTCCTCGCTCACTTCCTGACTGCGGCCTTCCACCATGACCACAGCGGTTTCCGTGCAGGCGACGACCATATTGAGCACGGAGCGTGCCATCTGGCTTTTGCCGGGATTGAGGACGTATGCGCCGTCCACATAACCGACGCGGGCGGCGGCCACCGGCCCGGCCCAGGGCACATCCGACAGAGCCAAGGCGGCGGACGCGCCGTTCATGGCTAAAATGTCGGGATCAACCTCCGGCTCCGCTGAAAACACGGTGGCGATCACCTGGGTTTCCGCCCGCCAATTTTGCAGAAAAAGAGGCCGCATCGGGCGGTCAATCAGACGGCTGGTGAGGATTTCTTTTTCCGAAGGCCTACCGATCTCACGGCGGAAATAGTTGCCTGGAATCCGGCCTGCGGCGTAGAGCCGCTCCTGATATTCCACGGTCAGGGGCATGAAGCCGATGTCATCTTTGGCTTTTTTTTCCGCCACTGCCGTGACCAGCACCATTGTGTCCCCGCAGGAAACCACCACCGAGCCGCTGGCCTGCTTGGCCAGCTTGCCGGTTTCAAAGGCCATGCTCCGACCGCCGACTGCAACCTCTATCCTTTTGTACATGCAAACTCCTTTGCGTTCAACGTCATCCCGGACTGCTGGCCGGGTCTTTTTTCTTTCTGTGACAAGATCAATTTTCTGCGTCTGGCACTGCGTCCTTCTGCTTAAAGAGCAGCGAGGCGGCCACACCGGCGATGAGCGCGGCGGCGATGATGCCGAGCGACAAGCTGGTCGGGATGGGATAATGATGGGAAAGTATCATTTTCACGCCGACATAAGCAAGGACAAAGACCAGACTGATTTTCAAGTAATGGAACATGCCGATCATGGCGGCCAAGGCGAAATACAGCGAGCGCAGGCCGAGTATGGCAAAAACGTTCGAGGTGAAGACAATGAACGGATCGGTGGTGACGGCGAAAATGGCGGGAATAGAATCCACGGCAAAGAGCACGTCGGTGCTTTCAACAATCAAAAGCACGAGAAACATCGGCGTGATCGCTTTTCTGCCGTCAGCAAGCACGGTGAAAAATTTTTCGCCTTCAAAATTTGGCGAGACTGGAAATATCTTTCTCGCCACTTTGATCAGGATATTTTTCTCAGGATCAATCTCTTCGTCACCAGAAAAAAGCATCTTGCCTGCGGTGAGAATCAAGAAGCCGCCGAAAACGTAAATCATCCAGCTGAAGGTCTGAATCAGAGCAGTTCCAGCAAGTATCATCGCCCCGCGCAGAATCAAGGCACCTAAAATGCCCCAGAACAGCACCCGGTGCTGATATTTCCCCTCCACTTTAAAGTAAGAGAAAATCATCGCGATGACAAAAATATTGTCTAAGCTGAGGGATTTTTCAATGATGTAACCGGTAAAAAATTTCAGAGCCGCATCTTTCCCGGATTTCAGAGCCGATTCGTTAAGACCAATGCCCAGCCAATTGCGGCTGTAGGCGTAATAAATAAAAACGTTGAAAATTAAAGCAATAATTACCCAAAATCCTGTCCACAGCAGGGCTTCCTTCGCGGAAATGACCTTATCTTCTTTATGGAAAACGCCCAGGTCGAGAAAAAGCAGGGACAAAATCAGCAGGATGAAGAGGAACCAAGGAAGTATCGTCATAGAAAAGATATGGTAATCTGTTACAGAGTCCTCCTTCATCTGCCGTATTATGGCAGATGAAGGAGGACTGAATGAAGCGTCCTACTTCCTGATGCCCAAAGCCTGAATCACGGTGCGGTAGCGGCTGATGTCCTTCTTCCGCAGATATTGCAGCAGGCTGCGCCGCTGGCCGACCAGCTTGAGCAGACCCCGGCGGGAATGATGATCCTTGGCGTGGGTCTGGAAATGCTCGGTCAGATAGGCGATCCGGTCGGAAATCAGGGCGATCTGCACTTCCGGCGAGCCGGTGTCGCCTTCGTGGGCCGCAAATTTGCCGATGATTTCTTTTTTCTTTGCTGTGTCTTGCGCCATGATTGGTCTCCGAGAAGGTGCGTCCTTCCGCTGTCGGCAAAGCCTGTTGTTCCTCAGCCTCGCCGGAGTCTGGATACATAATGCCTGCGGTTCCGCATCCGAGGAATGAGTTGCGGCAGGCAACGCTGCTCCGCCCTTTGCGGAACAGCTGTCTTGTCGAACTGAACGAAGAATTTTTCGTCTCTACGCTGTCTTGGATAGAGCCTGCTCCACCGGCAGCATTTTGTCACGCACTGCGGCCAGCACATCTTCATCGCCAGAAAAAAGCCGCGCTCCGTCCACTGCCTCCTCCACGGCAAAACTGCTGCTGCCAGTGCGACGGAGCGCGGCCAAATGCGCTCCGCAGCCGATTCTGCGGCCTATGTCCGCCGCCAAAACCCGGATGTAAGTGCCTCGGCTGCACGAAACTGTCACCGCCAGCCGGGCCGCCGCCGCATCATACCCGTTCAGGTCAAGGCTGTAAATTTCAATCGGCTTGGCTTCTTTTTCAATCGTGATGCCTTGGCGGGCGTAATGATACAAAGGCTTGCCCTGATGCTTGGCCGCTGAATATGCCGGAGGTGCCTGCATCTGCGGGCCGAGAAATTCTTTCAGCATGGCCGCAAGCCTGTCGTTGTCCAGCTCCGGCACCGGCCTCACCGCTGTCACTTGGCCTTCCGGGTCGAGAGTGTCGGTCTCCTGCCCCAGCTGAAGGACGGCCTGATAGGTCTTCCGGCCCGTCATGAAGCGGTCAATGTGCTTGGTCGCCTCCCGCCCGACGCAGAGCAGCAGCAGGCCGCTGGCAAAAGGGTCAAGCGTGCCCGCATGGCCGATTTTTTTTACGCCCAGCAGACGGCGCAGCTTCTGCACTATGGCAAAAGAAGTCGGGCCGACAGGCTTGTCAATCAGGACAACTCCACCGACAGCGACGGCGGCAGATTCGGCCCCGCTCACTGCGCCAAGGCCTTTTCCAGCACCGGCAGGAGCAGATCGCGCACCTGCTCCATGCTTTGCCCATGCAGGCGGAATCCCGCCGCATTTTTATGGCCGCCGCCGCCGAACTGGGCCGCCGCCTGCGCCACGTCACAGTCGCCCTTGGCGCGGATGCTCACCGAAATCTCGCCGTCCTCGCGCTCCTTGAGGAAAACTGCCGCCCGCACCCCTTTGATCGAGCGGGGAAAATCAATCAGACTGCCGCAGTCCTCATAATCCGTGCCGGTGGTTTCCAGCATTTTGCGGGAAACTTGAATCACCGCCACCTGGTCGTCGAAAAAGGTCTGGAGAGTGGAGAGCACAAGCTGCATGAGCTGGAGGCTGCCGAAAGAGGCGTTGTCATACAGCCGCTGGCTGATGACGGCGGGCCGCACTCCTCTGTTCAGCAGCCGTCCGGCGACAGCGAAGGTGTGCGCCGTGGTGCTGTCGTACTGAAACGAGCCAGTGTCGGTGACAAGGGCGGTGTAGAGGCATTCAGCCGCCTCGAAGGACAAATTTTCGGCAGCTCCCAGCTCGACCGCCAGATCATAGACCATCTCGCCGGTGGAGGAGCGGCCCGGCTCGATCCAGTGCAGATCGCCGAAGCCTTCGTTGCTTTGGTGATGGTCAATCACCGCAAAGGGCCTGATCTCGCGCAGCGCAGGCCCGTTTTTGCCTAAGCGGGCCATGTCGCCGCAGTCCAGACAGATGCCCATGATGTCCGCGCCACAAGCCTGAACAACGGCGCGGACGCGCTCTATATCCGTCTCAAGGCGCAAACCTGCACCGAGCACGCTGTGCAGCTCCGGCGGCGGCTCTTCCAAATAGCAAAGGGCCTGTTTGCCCAGCCCGGTAAGAATTCTGGCCAAGCCGAAGAGCGAGCCGAGCGCGTCGCCGTCCGGGCGGACATGCGTGGCCAGCACGAAATTCCCTGCCGCCTGAATCGCTTGCGCAATCGCCTTTTTACCCACGTTCGCCGCTGTCCTCCGCGCTGGTCTGCTCGTCATGGCTGCGCAGTTCCCTGAAAATACGCTCCAACCGCTCGGCCTCCTCGCTCTGCCGGTCATGATAGAAGAGCAGATCGGGCGTGCGGCGCAGGTTCAGGGTTTTGGCGAGATGGGAGCGGAAAAAGCCGCTGGCGTGCTGCAAGGCCTTGAGCGCGGCGGCGGCATTGGCCTCCTCCGGCACTGTGAACCAAATTTTGGCCAGCTTCAGGTCAGGCGAGACCTGCGCTCTGGAAAAAGAAACTCGCTGGAGCCGGACATCGCCCGCCTCCTGGCGCAGGAGCATGGCCAGCTCCTGCGTGACCGCTTCAGCTATCCGGTCTGGGCGCGAGCTTTTCGGCTTGCCCAGTCCGGGCAGGGTGAAATTGAATTCCTGCCTCATCGCGCAGTCCTGCTCAGGTTAGAGGGTGGCGGCGATTTTGTCCACATGGAAGGCTTCCAGCGTGTCGCCGACTTTGACATCATTGAATTTCTCGATGCCGATGCCGCATTCGTAGCCAGCCGCGACATCTTTTATGTCGTCCTTGAAGCGGCGCAGCGAGGCGATCTTGCCGGTGTAGATCACCACCGACTCACGCAGCACCCGGACATGCGCGCTGCGCTCGATTTTGCCCTCGCTGACAAGGCAGCCCGCGATAGTGCCGATCTTGGGCACGGAGAATATCTCGCGCACCTCGGCAGAACCGATGACCCGCTCGCGCAGCTCAGGATCGAGCATTCCGGCCATCGCCTTCTCAATGTCCTCAAGGGCGTGGTAGATGACATCGTAGGTGCGGATGTCCACGCCTTCGCGCTCGGCCATGTCCTTGACTTTCGCCGTGGGCCGGATGTTGAAGCCGATGATCACCGCATCTGAGGCCGAGGCCAGCAGAATGTCGTTCTCAGTGATCGCGCCCGCGCCCTCATGGAGCACGCGCACCCGCACCGCCTCGGTGGAGAGATTTTCCGCCGCCTGACCAAAGGCCTGCAAGGTGCCCTGCACGTCGGCGCGCAGCACCACCTTCAGCTCCTTCACGGTCTGCTCGGCCATCTTCGCAAAGAGGTTGTCGAGCGAAACCTTGGTGGCTGAGGCCAGCTCAGACTCGCGAACCTTGAGCTGACGGGCATCAGAGAGGGCTTTCGCCATCTTCTCGTCCTTGAGCACCATGAATTCGTCGCCCGCCTGCGGCACGCCGGACAAGCCCTGCACTTCGACCGGAATGGACGGCCCGGCCTCAGTAATCAGCTCGCCGCGCTCGTTCATCAGGCTGCGCACCTTGCCGCTGTACTGTCCGGCGATGAACCACTCGCCCACCCGCAGCGTGCCTTCTTGCACCAGCACTGTGGCCACCGGCCCCCGGCCCTTGTGTAGCTGGGCCTCGATGACCGTGCCCCGCGCCTTGCGCTTGGGATCAGCAGTCAGTTCAAGGATTTCCGCCTGCAATTGGATGCTTTCGAGCAGTTCGGCAATGCCGATGCCTTTTTTGGCTGCGGTCTCGCAGAAAATCGTGCTGCCGCCCCAAGCCTCCGGGATCAGGCCGAAATCGCCCAGTTCGCGGATGACTCGGGCTGGGTCGGCGTTGTCCTTGTCAATTTTGTTAATCGCCACCACAATCGGCACCTCAGCGGCCTGCGCGTGGGCGATGGCCTCCTTGGTCTGCTCCATCACGCCGTCATCCGCTGCAACCACCAGCACGACGATGTCCGTGACCTTGGCGCCGCGCGCCCGCATCTCGGTGAAAGCGGCATGGCCTGGCGTGTCAACAAAGGTGATGTCGCCGGACGGAGCCTGCACGTGGTAGGCACCGATGTGCTGGGTGATGCCGCCTGCCTCGCCTGCGGCCACGTCCGTGCGGCGGATTGCGTCGAGTATTGAGGTCTTGCCGTGGTCAACATGGCCCATGACCGTGACCACCGGGAAGCGGGGCACACGCTCGCCGCCAGTCTCCTCGGCCTGCAAAGCCTCCACGCCCAGCTCCTCGGTCATACCCTGCTCGACCTCGTAGCCGAAATCAGCGGCGACCAGCGCGGCGGTGTCCACATCCAAGGACTGATTGAGCGTGGCCAGCACACCCAGCTTCATCAGCTTGGCAATGACCTCGCCCGCTTTGGTGCCCATCCGTTTGGCCAGCTCGCCAACGGTGATGGTCTCAAACACCGTGATCCGCCGCTTGATGGCCTTGGTCTCGCCCACCGGCGGCGGCAGCGGCTTGCTTTTGGGCCGTCTTTCTTTTTTGCGGCGGCCCTGATAGGGCATATCATCACCCGTGCCAATGTACGCCATCGGCTGACGGCCACCACCGCCACCTCCGCCGCTTTTGCTCCGGCTGCCGCCCTTGCCGCTTTTCGCACGATTTTCCTCTTCAGCAGAGCCGCCGCGCCTGCCGCCGCCGCTTTTCTTGGCAGAGGCTGCGCCGCCTCTGCGGGCCGGATCAGATGCTGGAGCCGGAGCGGCAGCCGCGCTGGCCGCCGCTGGCCGGACTGGTCTGGACGAAGAAGAGGACTGCGGACGAGCCGCGCCACCGCCTTGCCCCTGCGGCCTGCCGCCACCGCCTGAACCGCCGCCCGGGCGACCGCCGGAGCCGGAACGTCTCGGCTCCTCGGTCGGCACAGGAATCACCACTTGGCCGATAATCCGGGCCAGCCCTTTGGCCCGTTTCGGTGGCTGGGGATTCTGCGGCCTTTCGCCTGCCCCTGCTTCCCGGCGCGGTTTATCGGCTGCTGGAGCAGTTCCGGGCGCAGCGCCCGGCTCCGATCCCGCAGCGTGCCGTTCCTCTTCCGCCTTTTTCTTTGCTGTCTGCTCCGCCGCTCTGGCCGCCGCATCTTCAGCCTGTTTGGCCAAATGCTCTTTCTGATCGCGGGACCTGCGCCGGACTACCGACGCGCCGCCCTTGTCTGGCATATCCGCACCTCTGTGTTTTGCGCCGATGGGTTTCTCCGTCATCTCAGCCGTCGCTTTGCCCAAGACCTTGCGGCGGATGTCGGCAGCCATGTCATCATCAACTGTGGAACTGGCACTCTTGATCGGATAACCCATTGCCGCCAGCTTGTCTGCCAGATCTTTGCTTTTGAGACCGGCTTCTTTCGCCAGATCGTAGATGCGGATCCTGCTCATCAATTGCTCCCGTAACCTTGCTTGCCCGTAGTATAACTGCAATTCGCAGCGGCTTAAAGACGAAACGCCCGTCTCAAGCCTTTTTTGTTCTTCTCCAGCCGGAGGCGGCACACGCCGCCCGGACAGCACCAAACCCCGCGCCCTGGCAGGCATCTGCCGCTGTCCTCAGTCACGCCGCCGTCCGCAGCCAGCGTCAGGCGGATCAGCTCCCCTGCCGGACGCTTCTGTCCGCAGCCTTTGCAGGTGCGGATCGGGACATGTCCCCGCCGCATGGCCGGATCAGTCTTCTGTCTCGTCCTGCGGCAGGCCGGAGACCGGCTCCGCTTCTCCCGCCTTCGGCTGCTTCTGTCCGGCCTCAGCGGCCTGAATTTTCAGCAGCGCGGCCTGATCCTCGTCCATGCCGGTCAGCCTGACGATCTCCGCCAGCGGCGCGGCAGCCAGCTTTTCGGCTGAATCAAAGCCAGCGTCGGCCAGCCGCTCGGCCTCGTCCTCGTCAATCCCGTCCAGCTCCAAAAGGCTCTGATAGCCCGGACTGCTCATTTTGCCGAAATGCTTCTCGCTTTTCACGTCAATCCGCCAGCTCAGGAGGCGGGCGGCCAAGCGCACGTTCTGTCCCTGCCGACCAATGGCCAAAGAAAGCTGATCATCTGGCACGATTGCCAGCAAGGAGTGATTCTCCTCGTCAACCATGACCTTGGTCACTTCAGCCGGAGCCAGCGCGTTGGCCACGTAGCGGGCTGGATCAGGACTCCACGGCACGATGTCAATCCGCTCGCCCTGCAATTCCTGCACCACGTTCTGCACCCGCGCTCCCCGCACGCCGACACAGGCACCGACCGGATCCACATCCGACTCGCTGGAGGTCACGGAAATTTTTGCCCGGAAGCCCGGCTCACGCGAAGCCCCCATGATCTTGACGATGCCTTCGGCAATCTCCGGCACTTCGAGTTCAAAGAGCTTGATCAGAAACTCGTTGCAGGTGCGGCTGAGAAGCAGCTGCGAGTCGCGGGCATCATGGCGGACTTCCTGCAAATAGGCCCGGATGCGGTCGCCCTGCTTGTAGGAACGCTTCGGTATCTGCCCCTCGCGCGGCAGCACTGCGTCCGTGCGGCCCAAGTTGATGATCATCTTGCCGCGCTCGAAGCGCTGAACGATGCCATCCACGATGGTGCCTTCGCGGTCGCGGTACATGTCGAAGACCACTTCGCGTTCCGCGTCGCGCATTTTGTGAATGATCACCTGCTTGGCGGACTGGGCGGCGATGCGGCCCAGCTCGGCGACGTTGTCCAGCTTTTCGCCGAGGTCTTCCTCCAGCTCAATGTCCGGTGCCAGCTTGCGGGCCTCGTCAATATGAATCTCCGATTCCTCGTCCCAGACATCATCCACCACCGTGCGGTAGCGGAAGACCTCAATCTCGCCCAGCGTGTCGTTGAACTGCACCTCCACGTCGCGCTTGCCGCCGTATTTTTTCCGCACCGCCGAGCGCACGGCCTCTTCGATCGCCTCAATCACCAGAGTGCGGTCTATGCCTTTGTCGCGGCAGATCTGATCCAGTATCTTTTTTAATTCTGACATGTCCTCTCCTCTCGGCCAGCCGCCCGCTACAGGCAGAGCCTGGCCCTGGCCACTGCGTCCAGCTCAATCGTCATCGGCCCGCCCTGTTCGGCAGCCAGCGTGATCTGCTGTTGTTCCGTGTCTGCCGCTGCCAGCGTGCCGAAAAAGGCATACTCGCCGTTGACCGGCTCCTTGAGTTTTATTTTGACCCGGCGGCCTGTGAAGCGGATGAAATCCTCAATCCGTTTGAGCGGACGTTCAGCTCCGGGCGAGGAAACCTCCAGCGTGTAGGCATGGCTGATGACATCCTCGGCCTCCAAGCGCGCCGCAAGCTGGCGGCTCACCGAGGCGCAGTCGTCAATGCCCACGCCGCCTTCGGCGCGGTCAATAAACAGCCGCAGCACCCAGCCGCCGGATTCCTGCCGAAACTGCGTCTCGACCAGCTCCAGCCCCATTTCTTCCGCAATCGGACGGGCAAACTCCTCTGCCGCCTTGACAACCCGGTCTCCGCTCACAAGCCGCCTTCCTTTCTCCGCCAGCCTTTTTGGGCAATACCAATAAAAAAAGCGGGCCAAGCCCACTTTCACAAAACCTCAGCGATGCGTCCGTTTCCGCCGCAAGGCAGAAACGGCGGGCTGACACGTCTGCGAACATGGAGCGGGTAACGGGGTTCGAACCCGTGGCCCCAAGCTTGGGAAGCTTGTGCTCTGCCAGCTGAGCTACACCCGCTCATCACATCCAGCACGCATTTTGGGCAGCGGCAGTCCGAAAAAAGAGCCTGCCAAGCTGTCCGAAACTGTCAGCCTGTTTGGACAGTGCTTTATATAGCCAATATCTTTTTTTCTGTCAAGCGGCAATGCGCAAAGACGGCACATTGACTGCCCGGCAGCGGCGCGGTATCCTTGGTGCAGACAGCAACCTTTTTCCGGTGCATCCTCATGACCCGCATTGTCAAAATTGCCGTTCTGACTGTTTGGCTGCTTCTCCTGCTTGGTCTTGCGCGGCGGGATTTTTTCATCGCCCGGCTGGACAGCGGCGAGCAGACCGCTGTGCTTCAAGCGGCAAAATATCAGCAATATTATGGCGTTCATCTCAACGGCAAGCGCATCGGCTGGGTGATGGAAGACGTGCGGCCCAGCAGCAGCGGCTTCAGCATCCGCCAGCAGGCCGCGCTCAAGCTGAAAGTGCTTCAAACCGTCCAGCCGGTGAACATGGACCTCAGCGCGGAGTTAGACAGCGGCATGCGGCTGAAAACCTTCCAGTTCACATTTTCCTCGGCCTTCTACAGCACCAAGGCGGAAGGCCGTACAGAAGGGAAAAAAGTCTTTTTCGCCTTGAACACAGGCCGGACTGTCATCAAAGATGCCGTCACCCTGCCAGACACGCCCTTTTTGCCGCTCAACCAGCGCGGCTATCTCTTAGCCAAGATGACCAGAAAAGGAGACAGGGTAAAACATGCGTTTATTGAGCCGATGACGTTGACTCCGCATGAATCCGTCATCACGTACAACGGGCGAAACAAAGAACTGATCGGCGGGCGAGTGTATAATCTCCATGAATTCACTGAAACATATTCCGGCATGAAAACTCGCTTCTGGATGGATGACAAAGGAAAAATCATCAAAGAAGAATCGCCTGCCGGTTTTGTCTATGAGGCCGAAGCGAAGTTCAAGGCGATGGATATTCAAGACAGCGGTGATGAGCTGCTGGCTGCGGTTGCGGTGCAGTATTCCGGCAGCCTGCTGCCCGAAGGCAGCAAAACCGCCGCCTACCGCCTGCGCTTTCCGCCGGAAGCGCAGGTGGAGCTGAACGGCGGGCGGCAGCAGTTTGCTGAGGGCAAACTGCGCATCAGCAGAGATGTCTTTCCCCCTGCCTTGCCCGCTTCTCCAGATGCCGCCTGCGCCGAGAAGAAGTACCTGAAGCCCAGCCGCTATGTGCAGGCCGATGATCCGAAAATTGTCGCCAAAGCGAAAGAAATCGTTGGCACAACAACAGACCCGGCGCAGCAGGTCAGGCTGCTGACCGACTGGGTGTATGAACATATTGAAAAACGGCCCGTGATTGGCCTGCCTGACGCGCTGACCACTCTCGACAGCCGTCTGGGCGACTGCAACGAGCACGCGGCCCTGTTTGCGGCTCTGAGCCGAAGCCTTGGTCTGCCCACCGCCATTGCCGCCGGAGTCACGATGCAGCGCAATGCCTTTTATTATCACGCCTGGAATGAGGTCTGCCTTGGCGGCCAGTGGGTCAGCGTGGACACCACGACCCGGCAGCTGCCCGCTGATCTGTACCACATCCGCTTCACCCGCGCCGATGTCGAAGGGCAGATCGCCATCGGCGGGCTGCTCGGCAAGCTGGAAATTGAGATTTTGCCGCCACAGTGACCAGCCCGGGCGATTTTTTTTCGCCCTTGCTGGCACTATTTTCCTTCCGGCAGCTTCAGCTCTTTCACCTCAGCCGCCAGCAGGTCTTTGAACGGCTCCAGATTTTTGCCAGTCGCGGCCAAAAGCTGATGCTGGGCCTGACAATAGGCGACGATGGCCTGGGCCAGCCTGCCGTGGGTGGCGGTCAAATCACGCTGGGCCTCGTTGAGCGTGGTCAGCGAAGCGGCTCCGGCCTCGTACTGGCTTTGCGCCAGCTTGCGGTTTTCTTTGACTAACTCAACGCTTTCCTGCTGGAGGCGCACCTGCCTGCCCGCTGCGGCCAGCAGCGTCGCACCTTGGCGGATTTCTGCGGCAATGCTGTTGCGCAGGTCGGCGTACCCATAGGCCGCTTCCCGCTTCGCCTGCCGCGCTTCCGCCGCCGCTGCTTCAACTGCGCCGCCGGAATAAAGATTCCAGCTCAGGCCCAAGGACAAGGCCGCATTCAAGTCGCCGCTTTCCGGCAGCAATTCTTTTTGACTGAGTGCGCCAGCTTGGCCGGTGAGCCGCACTTTCGGCGCATTCTGCGCTTCCGCCATATTCACTCCGGCTGCAGCCGCCTTCACCTGCAAAGTCAGCCGCTTGAGATCAGGCCGGGTCTTCAGAGCCTCACGGATCATCGCCTCCGTGTCCGCCGTCAGGCTCTCATCTGAGGGAGAAAAATTTTTCTCCAGCTCGGCCAGTTCAGGCAAGGCGGCATCTTCAAGACCGAGCAGGGCGGCAAGGCCATAGCGGGCCGCCTCATGCTGCCGACGGGCGGAAATGACATTGTTTTTAGCCGTATTGACCTGCACCTTAATGTTCAGGACATCGCCCCACGAACCAGTGCCCGCCTCAAAGCGATGCTGGGCATCTTTGAGCTGCTGCTCATAAAATTCCTGATCCGCCGTTGCAATGTCCAACGAGGCCTTGGCAAGCTGGGCATTAAAAAAGGCATCGGCCACCGCAGCGGCCAGCAGACGCTGACTGTTCCGCTTGGCTTCCACGGAAGATTTTTCGCCGTACTCAGCCTGCTCCTGCTGGAATTTTCGGGCATAGCCGTCAAAGAGCAGCCACGAGCCTTGCAGGCCGATGGTGCTGTTTTTGCCCAGCTCGTCCGCATCCTTCTGCCCCTGCACGCCAACATTGGCAATTGCGTCCAGAGCAGGCCGCTGCGTGGCAATGACCTGCTGAATTTTCGCCTTGGCCTGCTCAATTCTGGCCTGCGCCGCGCCGATGCCGGGATTGCCCTGCAAGGCCATGCGCTGGGCGTTGGCCAAATCCAGGGTCTTGGCGTTGACTTCAGCAGGTGCGGCAGCGGCAGGAGCCGCAGGCGGAGTGGTCTCCGCCGCTGGAGCAGACTCAGGCTGCTGCGCCGCCGCCTTTTTTTCTTCCGCAGGCGGTTTTTTAGCCGTCTTTTCTTTGCTCCACGCTGGGCTGACGGTCAAACAGACCGCAAGGGCGGAAAGAACTATTTGTTTTTTCATATCTTCTCCGGGTGCTCTTCTCAGACGGTGTGATTGTGGGGAAGTTCTGGGCTGATCTGTGCGCTGCAACCGCAGTCTTCCTCTAGAGGAGGGCTGTTATGCGGAGCGCAGGCGGCAAAAGCCAGCGACAGCAGCAGTGCTGCAAGAATTTTCTTCATAATATGTTCTCCTTGGCAGATTGGCGTTGATTTAAACAACAGGAGGCCGTTCGCCTCTTCGCCTAAGGATACCGTCTCCGCTTTCTTCTGTCCATGCTGTTCTTGACTGCGGTCGGTTTTGCCGCTCAGACCTGCTCCAGCACGCCATCTGCCGAGCTGACCAAGTACAGACTCACCGGCAGACCAGAGCACTGCTCCGCATACTGCTTGGCCCGCAGGCAGACCGCCCGCACCAAGTCCGTCCTGCCCTGCGCTTGCAAGAGCTGCAAAATTTCTCTGGAGGTGTTGGCAAGAGCTAATTGGGCCGCAGTTTCTTGCTCTACGCCAAGCTGGGCCAACAGCTCGGCCGCCTGCCGCATGGCCAAGGCACCATGCCGGACATGGGTTTGCGGAATGCCGAGAGCGCATTTGACGATTTTCCCCCACATCCCGGCAAGATGAATGCGCCTGAAGCCGTGCTGCCGCGCCGCGTTGAGCGCATATTCCAAATAATCGCCCATCATCACCTGCGCCTCGTCCGGCAAAGCAAGCAGCCGCTGCGCCGCCGCCTCAGAAGTGCGGCCCGTGGAAAGCAGCACCTCGTCCAGTCCAGCGGCACGGGCGACATTCATCGCCGCCTCAATGGTCGCTGTCCACGCCTCAGCAGAAACCGGGCGGACGATGCCCGTCGTGCCGAGAATCGAAAGCCCTCCAATGATGCCCAGCCGTCGGTTGAGGGTTTTTTCGGCCAGCCGCTCGCCATCGCGCACGCTGATGGTGACAGTCAGGCGCAGGTCGGGGCTGTCTGCCTCGCACAAGGCCTCCAGCACAGCGTCTCGAATCATCTGCCGGGGCACCGGGTTGATCGCTGGTTCACCAACCGCCACTGACAAGCCGGGCTTGGTCACCGTGCCCACCCCATGCCCTGCTTGAATGGCAATCGTTTCGCCTGCGCCACCGGATTCCTGCATCGTGACCAAGGCAATAATTTCCGCGCCGTTAGTCACATCGGGATCATCCCCCGCATCCTTGAGGATTGAGGCGGAAGCGCAACCGCTCTGCGCCGAACAGCTATGCAAAGGAAAACTGCGGCGCGTATGGTCAGGAAAGGGAATTTCCACAGCAGCAGATGTTTGGCCGCGCAGCAAGACCATGACCGCGCCCTTGGCGGCGGCGGCGGCACAAGCACCTGTGGTGAAGCCGGAACGGAGGCGGGACATTTGATGCAGATCAGTGAGCCTGCAACATTACAAGCTAATCCAAGCAGGAAAAAAGATCATCCAGCGCAACCGAAAATCCGGCAAGCAGGACAGACTGCACTGCGCCGCGTTCTTCAGCCTCCTGATGCAGCTGAAATTTTTTGCCGCTGGTGCAATAGACTTCCATGCTTCGCCGTTCAGGATCAACAATCCAATATTCCTGCACGCCAGCCCGTTCATACGCCCGGAACTTGGTGCGCAGATCGTGATAGGCTGATGACGGCGACAGCACTTCAACGACAAGATCAGGAGCGCCCTCGATGATTTTCTTGCCGATAATTCCCAAATTTTCCTGGCGAATAAAGAGAATGTCCGGCTGAACGACATGATCGTCGTCAAGGGCGACATCAAGAGGCGCGCTGAAAACTCGGCCTGCTTTCTTCTCTTTGACGAAGCGCAGCAACTGCAAGGACAATTCCAGAATAATGGCCTGATGCAGAGGAATAGGCGACGGACTCATGATGATTTCTCCGGCAAGAAGCTGACAAGGAGTGCCTTCAGGCAGGCTGAAAAACTGCTCGCGCACCGTCTGGCGTTGTTCATGCTGGCTGCTGCTGCGCTGACGGGCCGCATCTGGCAGTGACTTGGTGGGCGTTTTTCGGAGTTCTGGCCGCATGGAAAACTGAGGCATCTCAAAATAGGTCTTCCGGTGCATCTTCTGTCTCAGGAAAATCATCGTCAAGCGGCTTCCATTGCGGCCAGCAAAGCCGCAATGCAGCCCTGACAACCTCTGTTCCTTGCAGCTCAAACTCACGCAGAATGCGAACAGCTTGGCTGCGTCCGTTGCGGAACAAGCGGACACGTCGTTCTGGCTGCATGTTTTGTCTCCTGCTTTCGGTGCGCTGGAGTCTGAAGCCATTTGCCCTTGCAGAAGTGCTCCATATATATGAGCCTTCTTCACTATTAATCCGCAGCGGCTTAGAGATGGGATTGCGCAGAACGTATGCAGCAAGAGGGTACAATATCGGCAAAAAGAAAATTTTGCCAGAGAAAACTGAGCAACAGGCGGGAATTCCAGCGTGGATCACTTGCGGCAGAACGCCGCCACCTCATCATATCGACAACCGCTGCCGCCGAAGATGTCCAGCGCGCTGCCGACAGTCGCATCAATCCTGCCTTGACCAACGCGCCGGATCAGCTCCAGATCAGCCATGCTGCTCACCCCGCCCGCGTAGGTGATCGGCGCTGGCGCATCAGCTTCGGCGAGCAAGGCCAGCAGCCGCTCGTCCACGCCCATGCACTTGCCTTCCACATCCACCGCATGAATGAGGAATTCGGCGCAGCTTGCCGCCAGCTCGGCCAGCAGCTCCGTGCTGACGCGCAGCCGCGTGAATTTCTGCCAGCGGTCAGTGACGACATAATAGCCGTCCTCACGCCAGCGGCAGCTCAGATCCAGCACTAACCGCTCTTTGCCAATCAACTGACGCAGGTTTTCTAATCGCCCGAAGTCAAGCTGGCCGTCATGGAAGACGTAAGAAGTGACGATGACGTGCGAGGCTCCGGCCTCCAGCCACTGCCCGGCATTGGCCGCTGTGATGCCGCCGCCAAGCTGCAAGCCGCCTGGCCAGGCCGCCAGCGCGTCCAGAGCCGCCGCCTCATTGCCGGGGCCAAGCATGATGACATGGCCGCCAGGCAAGTTGTCGCGCTGATAGAGCTTGGCATACCACGACGCAGGCAGTTCAGAAGAGAAGTTGGTGCGCAGGTCAGCGGCGGCAGTGTCGCTGAGGGTGGAGCCGACGATTTGTTTGACCTTGCCTTGGTGCAGGTCGATGCAGGGACGGAAACGCATGGCGGGAAGGAAGGATCGGCGAAGGTACGAGAAACCTTCGCCGACGGAACAGATTTGGCTCGGTTATGCCTGCTTGACCATCATGGTGGCAGGATCAAGGCAGAGGTGGCTGCTCTCCGCCGCCTTGCTGCCCTTGTCGCGGAGGATTTGCAGCGCGACATGATCCTGCTCCGGCTTGAGCAGGATGACGTTCTCAAAAAGATCGTCCAGCTCATGACAGGGCGCGGGCACGCCGGACGGCGAAACGCGGGCATCGTCGCGGTGGCTGGTGGCGGAGAACCAGGTTTGCAGCTTCAGCTCCGCCATCAGCGCCCGGATGCCTTGCAGCTTGGCGTGATCCGTGGCGGCGAAATCAAAGCCGTCAATCACCACGCAGTCCGGCGTGAAGATGTTCTGCTGGATCAGATCGTGCAGCCGCTCCTCCAGCCGCTCGCGGTCAAAGGCGCCGACCTTGAAGGTCATGATCATCCGGTGCTGCCGGACCAGGTCAATCAGCTCGTGCGGCCTGGCCACCGGGCATTCATGCAGCACCGCCTGCAGCATGTCGTCGTACCAGAGCTTGGTCTTGTCCAAGCTCTCGCCGATGCTGATGTGCAGCACCCGGTTGCCGCGCAGGATGGAGTCCAGCGCGATCTGCACCAGCAGGGCCGTCTTGCCCAGGCCGGTGCGGGCCATGATCAGGCCCATCTTTCTGTCGTTGCCCAGCTTCAGCGCCCGCAGGGGGTTCTGCTTGACTAACGGTTCATATCCCATGATGCACCTCTTCTTGGTTGTCAGTTCTTCTTGGAGGCCTCAAAGTCCTTGATCAGCTGCTCGGCCACGCCCTTCGGCACCTGCCGGTAGGCGGCGAACTCCATCGTGAACTCGGCCTTGCCCTGAGTGAGCGAGCGGAGGACGGTGGAGTAGCCGAACATCTCGGACAGCGGCATCTCCGCCTCAACCACGGTGTAGTTCGCTTCCTCCGTGGTGCCGATGATCATGCCGCGCCGCTGGTTGAGGCTGCCCATGATCGAGCCTTGGAATTCGGACGGCCCTTCCACAGCCACCTTCATGATCGGCTCCATGATCACCGCGCCGGCCTTGCGGTAGGCCTCTTTGAACGCGCCTTTCGCCGCCTGCTGGAAGGCCATGTCCGAGGAGTCAACCGTGTGGTAGCTGCCGTCGTTGATCACCATGCGCACGCCGTTGATCGGCGCGCCGATGAGCAGGCCCTTGTCCATCGAAGCCTGGAAACCCTTGTCGCACGAAGGGATGAACTCGCGGGGAATCGAGCCGCCGACGATCTCGTCCACAAACTCGTAGTTGCCCTCTTCCAGCGGCTCCATGTAGCCTGCCACCCGTCCGAACTGGCCGGAGCCGCCGGTCTGCTTCTTGTGGGTGTAGTCGAAGTCCGCCCGCTGAGTGATGGCCTCGCGATAGGCGACGCGCGGCGCGCCGACTTCCACTTCCGCCTTGTACTCGCGCTTCATCCGCTCGATGTACACATCCAAGTGCAGCTCGCCCATGCCGGAGATGATGGTCTCGCCGGTCTCATGATCGACAAAGGATTTGAAGGTCGGGTCTTCCTTGCAGAAGCGGTTCAATGCCTTGGAGATGTTGTCCTGGGCCTTGGTGTCCTTCGGCTTGATCGCCAAAGAAATAACCGGAGCCGGAATATGCATCGAGGTCATGGACCAGTTGATGTCGCCGCCGCAGAAGGTGTCGCCGGAGGCGCACTCTACGCCGAAGAGGGCGATGATGTCGCCGGAACCAGCCTCGTCGATCTCCTCCATCTCGTTGGCGTGCATCCGCACTAAACGGCCCACTTTGACCTTTTTGCCGGTGCGGGTGTTGACGATGAAGTCGCCTTTCTTGATCTCGCCCTGATAGGTGCGGACATAGGTGAGCTGGCCGTAGCGTCCGTCCTCCAGCTTGAAGGCCAGTGCTACCAGCGGATCAGCCGGGTTGTTGCTGACTTTGACCTCAGCCTCGTTGTTGTCAAGGTCAAGGGCGATGTTCTCCACCTCAGTCGGGCTGGGCAGATACATGTTCACGCCGTCAAGCAGCTCCTGCACGCCCTTGTTCTTGTAGGCGGAACCCATCATCACCGGAGCCAATTGCAGAGACAGGGTGCCCTTGCGGATCGCGTCGTGGATCAGCTGCACGGGAATGTCGCCCTCTTCCAGCATGGCTTCCATCAGCTCGTCGGAGAACATGGACACCGCATCCAGCAGCTCCTCACGCTTGGCCTTGGCCTGATCGAGCAGATGAGCCGGGATTTCGGCGCGGCGGATGTCACGGCCCTGCTCGCCCTCAAAATACACCGCCTCCATCGTCACCAAGTCCACCACGCCGTCGAGATCGTTCTCAAGGCCGATGGGAATCTGGAGCATCACCGCGTTCAGATTCAGCTTCTCGCGCAGCTGGCGGACAACGCGCTCCGGGTTCGCGCCGGTGCGATCGCACTTGTTGATGAAAGCGATGCGCGGGACGTTGTAGCGGGTCATCTGCCGGTCAACCGTGATCGACTGCGACTGCACGCCGCCCACTGAGCAGAGGACAAGAATTGCGCCGTCCAGCACGCGCAGGGCGCGCTCCACCTCAACCGTGAAATCCACGTGGCCGGGGGTGTCAATGATGTTGATGCTGGTGTCCTTCCACGAGCAGTAGGTGGCGGCGGACTGAATGGTGATGCCGCGCTCCCGCTCCAGCTCCATCGAGTCCATGGTCGCGCCCACGCCGTCCTTGCCGCGCACCTCGTGGATGGCGTGGATGCGCTGGGTGTAGAAAAGGATGCGCTCGGTGAGCGTGGTCTTGCCCGAATCGATATGGGCACTGATGCCGATGTTCCGCACGAACTTCAAATCTTTGTTCATCTCTGGTTCCTCTGCCTCCTGACCGCTGCCCGGCCTGCCCTGGACGGAACGCAGCCGTCTGACTGCAAACGTCAGTTGAAAAATAAAAAAGGAGTCACAGTATCCCCTGCAACCCCTTGACACGTTTCCTCATGCCATGCTGCCGGGCCGACAGCAGCAGCAGACAACAACAACCCTGCGACGCAGGGTTAGACAGCACCTGCTTGGAAAAAATACGTTTATATACACTGAATCGGACGGCCATGCAAGCCAAAACCAGCACGGGCGGGCCAGGAAAATGCAGCGGGCTGGGAATGGGGCGGCAGGTGGGCGTTAGAGTGTTTCAGCTTTTCGTTACGCCGCGCCTGATGGCACATTGCCGATTATCAGCGCAGCAGGTAGGGGCGAAAAATTTTTCACCCCTGCATCAAGCAGATGCTTGCATGACTTTTTCCTGTTCGTTAAATCCTTCGACAGCCTCACGACACCCAGTCAACCAGCCGCTGGATCAGCTCTGGCTGCTGCGCTGCCGCTGATCAGCTCTTCGAGAATTTGCTTGTACCGGGCCAGCGTCAGCGCGTTGCCAAACTGGCCTTCGAGCAGGCGGGCCTCGCAGAAATGCCGCCACCGCTCCTGTTCTTTCGCATCCAGAGACTCCGGCCAATTGCGCGCCCGCCAGCGGAACAAAATTTCAGATTAGAAATTTTTAATGCAAAATATACAATTTTTGCTTGACAGCAATATATGGGGGGGGGGTAAATTTAATCCTTAAAAAATCTTTTTTTATTCATCAACAGAATAAAGTGGAGGTTATCATGAAATGGTCTTTTGCAGTCATCAGTTTAGCTTGCTTGCTGATTCCAAGATATGCGACAGCCAAAGGATATAGCGATCAAGTAAAGGCGCAGCTTGCTTTAGTCAAGCTTGCTGGAAGCACCGCTGACTTCGAAGAAACCCATAATGACAAGTTCGATAATATGAGAGACGGAGAAGAGGACTCGTTCAGTTTTACACTAAGAAAAGGTATGCAATATAAAATAGTCTCAGCTTGCGATGAAGATTGCTCAGATCTTGATCTGGCAATGTACGACGACAATGATGAAAAAGTTAGTGATGACTTAAAAGATGACAGCCTTCCTGTTGTCAGTGTGACCCCAAGAAGGACTGGAAAATTCACGCTTAAAGTGAAAATGGTTTCATGCAAATCGAATCCTTGCTATTACGGAATAAGCATTCTTGGCAAATGAATTCAGGCGGAATTTGACTTGGGCATGTCATGAATATGCGCCTACCCAAATGGATAGGCATATCCATAAGTTGCCTTGGTCAAATTCTGATTTTTGGACAGCCTCACGACACCCAGTCAACCAGCCGCTGGATCAGCTCTGGCTGCTGCTCTGCCGCGCCGCCGCTGATCAGCTCTTCGAGAATCTGCTTGTACCGGGCCAGCGTCAGCGCGTTGCCGAACTGGCCTTCGAGCAGGCGGGCCTCGCAGAAATGCCGCCACCGCTCCTGTTCTTTCGCATCCAGAGACTCCGGCCAATTGCGCGCCCGCCAGCGGAAATAGAGCGTCCGCAGGCGTTCATCGGCAAAGGGCGGCGGCTGCGCCGTAAGCTGGTCTGCGCTTTTATGCAGCAGTTCATCGCACAAGCGGCGGTCTGCGTCAGCAATCAGCCCGTCATATAAGGCTGCGTCCGCGTCCGGTGCCTGCGTGTCAGGCCGCTTTTTGCTGTACAGCAGTGCCAGCCGCTGCAGCAGCGTTTTGTCCGCCAAAAGCTGCTGCCGATGCTGCTGCGCCTGCCGCCAGTCAATCTGCCACTTCGCGGCCAATTCGGGCGTGAGCGTGCTCACCGGGGCGACAATCGGCGATTTGTTAACATGCACCCCTTTCAAGGCCAGCCGCTCGAAGCCTTCCTCCTGCTCCTCGCTGCGGGCGTAGAGGTTCGCCTCCATTTCCTCCGGGGTCATAGCCAGCAAAAGCTGCGGCGGCTGGCGCAGATCATACACAATGATCTCGCTTTTGTTGCGCGGATGCTGGAGCAGCGGAATCACCGGCGCGATGCAGCCCTTGACCGCCGGATACATCCCGCTGATATGCAGGACTATTTCCCGCTCCTTCAGGTTGAGGAGCTTGGCAGCTTCGTTTTTTTGCCGGAGATTGAAGCAGTACTCGTACAAACGCGGCTTCTGCCGTTTGAGCAGGCGGGCGAGTTCGAGCGTGGCCCGGACATCGCTTAAAGCCTCGTGGGGATCATGGGGAATGCCGTTGGCGGCTGCCAGCAGCTCGAGCCGGAAGCTGGCAGCACCATCCTGCATTGGCCAGTTGAAGTCCTCCGGGCGGAGGGCATAGGCGGTGCGAAGCAAATCAATGATATCCCAGCGCGAGCAGCCGTTCTGCCATTCGCGGGCGTAGGGATCAATAAAATTGCGGTAGAAGCCAAAGCGGGTCACTTCGTCATCAAAGCGGAGGCTGTTGTAGCCGGTGCCGCAAGTGCCGGGCCGGGCCAATTCCGCGTGGACACGGCGAAAGAATTCGGCCTCATTCAGTCCTTTTTTACTGACCTCCTGCGGGGTGATGCCGGTCAGCAGCACGGCGCGTGGATCCGGGAGCGTGTCACTTGCCAAGCGGCACCATAACACAAGCGGTTCAGCCAGTTCCTCCAGCTCAAGATTCGTGCGCAGGCAAGCAAACTGGGCAGGCCGGTCATTGCGCGGATCAAGGCCCCATGTCTCGTAATCGTGCCACAGCAGGGTGCATTCGGTCATTTGCTTCTCTTGCGTGCAACGTTATTTTTTATAAAAAAACCAAGGTGTGACCTGCAAGATACTAAATCACTCATATAGTGAGGCATCATCTTTATCCGAAAGCGCATCGCATCAGCATTCAGTGTGATTAAATAAATATTTTCTTTTTATCTGGACTTACGGCATTAAAAAACTATTTTGCAGGCCCAACTTGGGTAAACAGACAACCGCAGGAACAGGCAGGGGAGACCTGCCCCCTGCGATTGTCTGAAATACGGTTTTAAAGGCTTTGCTTTGCGCGGCACACTGCCCAAAATCACCGCGCCCAGTTGAGCAACCCACCCGCAGCAATAATCTCCCGGTGGCGGGCGGACAGCTCGCAGCAAGCCTGCACAGCTCTGCCGCCGATTTCCACAGTCAGCGTCTCCGCGCCGGAGAGCACCGCCTGGCGCAATCCTTTGATGACGATCTCCGCGCCTTGCTCGATGCGGTCGTAGTCCGCCGGATCAGCAAAGGTCAGCGGCAGAATGCCGAAGTTGATCAGGTTGGCCTTATGGATGCGGGCGAAGCTCTTGACCAACTTCACCTCAACGCCGAGATAGCGCGGGGCCAAGGCGGCGTGCTCACGGCTGGAGCCTTGGCCGTAGTTGTCGCCGCCGATCACCGCGCCAGCAAAGCCCTCAGCCATCGTGGCCTGCATGTCGCGGGCAAAGCTCTCGGTGATCTGTGAGAAGACGTATTCGCTGATCGCCGGGATGTTGCTGCGCAGCGGCAGGATTTTCGCGCCCGCAGGCATGATGTGGTCAGTGGTGATGTTGTCAGCCAGCTTGAGCGCGACCTTGCCCTTCCATGTCTCCGGCAGCGGCGCGAAGGTGGGGAAGGGCGCGATGTTCGGCCCGCGCACGATCTCCACCTTCGCGCTCTCATCCGGCGGCAGAGGCCGCTCAATGCGCTCGTCGCCGGGCAGATAGCGTTCCGGCAGGGTGAAGGCGGGATATTCGCCCAGATCACGCGGATCGGTGATCACACCTTTGATGGCTGAGGCCGCCGCCACTTCCGGGCTGCACAGATAGACCAGATCGCCCTTGTTGCCGGAACGTCCGGGGAAGTTGCGCGAGAAGGTGCGCAGGGAGATCATGTTGCTGGGCGGTGCTTGACCCATGCCGATGCAGCCCAAGCAGCCGGACTGATGGATGCGTGCTCCGGCTTGCAGCAGAGGCAGTATGCCGCCCTGCGCGGTGAGATTCTCCAAGGCCTGACGGCTGCCGGGATTGATCTCAAAACTGACATCAGGATGCGCCGAGCGGCCTGCCATGATCTTCGAGACCGCAGTCAGGTCGCGCAGCGAGGAGTTGGTGCAGGATCCGACCAGCACCTGCGCCACCGGGCGGCCCGCCACTTCACGCACTTTGACCACGTTATCCGGCGAGGAGGGGCAGGCGATCATTGGTTCCAAGGTGGAAAGATCAATCTCCAGCACCTTGTCGTATTCAGCGTCCGCGTCCGCGCTCAATTCGCGCCACTGATCTTCCCTGCCCTGCGCGGCAAAGTATTTGCGCGTCTGCTCGTCCGACGGGAAGACTGAAGTTGTCGCGCCCAGCTCCGCGCCAAAGTTGGTGATCGTCGCCCGGTCAGTGAGGCTCAGTTCGGCCACGCCCGGCCCGAAGTATTCCATAATATAACCAACGCCGCCCTTGACTGTGAGCTGGCGCAGCACCTCCAAGAGCACATCGCGCGCCGCCACCCAAGGCCGCAGTTTGCCAGTCAGTTTAATGCCATAAATCTTCGGCATGATCATATAGAAGGGTTTGCCCGCCATGGCCATTGCCACATCCAAGCCGCCCGCGCCAATGGCCAGCATTCCCAAGCCGCCGCCGGTCGGGGTGTGCGAGTCCGAGCCAAGCAGGGTCTTGCCCGGAATGCCGAAGCGTTCCAGATGCACCTGATGGCAGATGCCGTTGCCGGGCGGCGAGTAGTGCAGGCCGAACTTGCGGGCTGCGCCTTGCAGGAAAATGTGGTCGTCAGCGTTCTTGAAGTCAGATTGCAGCATGTTGTGATCCACGTAGCTGACCGACAGCTCGGTCTGCACGCGGGGAATGCCGATGGCCTCGAACTCCAAGTAAGCCATAGTGCCGGTTGCGTCCTGGGTCAGGGTCTGATCAATGCGGATGCCGATCTCGGCTCCCTTCCTCATCTCGCCCTCGACCAAGTGGGCGGCGATGATTTTTTCTGCGACGGTTTGTCCCATAGCGTCTATCTCCTCGAAACAGAGTGGAAAAGGCTGAAACTCGTTCAGCGCGGGTTTGCTGCGCCCATTGCAATTGATTGGTCAGAAACTATAATTTCCATTTTTGTCCCTTTGCTGTTGCAACAAGCTCCTCCTCAAAATGACTGAACGCTGTTAGCTGCCGCAATGGTTCAAAACTGTCAATCAGCTCGGCGACACGAATTGCAAACCCGCTGATATCAGTTCTTCTTCTGCGGCTGGTTTGCCCGCTTGCCAACAGCAGCAGTTGATGAAGAACTTGTTTTGGATCAGGCAGATTTTCAACACTGGTCATCTTTGGCAATGCCAGCGGCTGCCTGCCATTGGGATTGCCCGCAGCCTGCCGGATTGCTTGTTCATCATGCAGCAGCCATGCTTCTGTCATTCTCACTGGCACCACGCAGACTATCGGCGGATGATCAAGTTCGTTCAAAGCGTTTTTGATCTCCTTGATCCGCTCTGTCCATGCCGCCTTTTCAGCATCTCTGTGAACAAACAACACATCGCAGGGATAAAGTTCAATGCTGCACCTGATGCGGTCGGCCAATTGTTTAGGTTTTGCTGGAAGCCTGGATAAGTCCGCCCATTCACGCTGAATGGCGAACGCAGGACAATGCTGACGTAAAAGCCATGAAATGATCGGCAGCAATGCCCTGTCCGAGCTGCCGTCTGTCAGGAGCGTGCAACGTATCTCTTTCATTTTTGAACGAGACCTGGCAACATAAGCTGCATCCTGTCAATGACCCTGCGTCCGGCTGAGGAAGGCTCGTTTTTTTGAGCGGCTTCTTCCTCCCTGCTTTCAATCGGATTGAGGTAAGAAAGAAGTTTCCCTTTAGAAATTATTCTTGGCTTCTCTTCTGATTTAGACCGCCAAGTTTTATCCAAACAACTTAATGACAGTCCTTTCCCTCGCCTTCCTTCCCTGTCTACATATTCTCTGGATTCGGCCACAAGGAGGCTGTGATCCGGTATTTGCGCCACAACTGCCGGAGAATGCGTATTAATGATGACTTGATTCAAAGGATTGTCTGCGCCCAACTCCTTGTCCGTGTCGGTTGCAATATTTTGCAGCAGACGCAGCATCGCCGGAATGCGTTCAGGATGAATACCGTTCTCAGGCTCCTCCAAGCAAAGCAGCCCCTTCTCCTCTCTGTCCATGCCGAGTATTGACAGAGCCAAGAAGCGCAGGGTGCCATCCGACAAAGAGCGGGCCGGATGTGCAGTGCCGTCTCGGTCAACCACCTCCAAAGTCAGCAGATCGCGTTTTTCGTCACGATCCACCTGCACTTTCTGCACATCATTAATCAGCTCTGAAAGCTGGTTCGCCAATTCCGCATAAACTTGACTTGCTGTATTTTCATCCGCGTTTTTTTCGATCTCTCCAGCCAGCCGATGCAAGGTCGCAGGCAGATGGGCACCGTCAGCCCCCAGCCGCCTCGGTGCGGTGATTTCATCCGGCTTGCGGAGAGCCGACGGTTCAAGCTGGAGCAGCCGCCACGCCTGCATTTCTCTTCTGACCAGCAAGGCGGTTGGGCTTTCCACAGCATTGGTTGCCGAAGAAAGCACTGTCCGAGGCAGAGTGGCGGCGCGAAAGGAACGCCCGCTGCCACGCGACCAGTTTTCTTTCTTTCCGCCACCTTTATCCTGATGCATCTGAATCATTTTGTCGGCACTGCTGGCCGTGTCTTTGGGCATGGTTGAGATGAAAGCACCGCCTGAACGCCGCCCCTTAACCGCAGATTTTCTCCACGTTCCTGCTTTATGCTCAAAGAGGAAATTTCTGTTCGCCTCACCAATTTTCATTGGCTCAAGTGTTTCATGAAAAAGCTCAATTCTTCCTTGAGAATGCTCGCTATTCTCTTTCCGATAGGCAAGAACAAGTTTATATCTAAGCGACGTTATGCTGGCCATAGCTGTTTGGCCGTAATCATCTGTCCCTTCAGACGGGATAATCATTTCAACTTCAAACGACATAGTGTCGATGTATCTGTCACCATTTCTATGAAAAAGATGGCGCACGTCCGCAGTCCGACCGCCTTCGCCACGAACATACATGGCTGCCTCAATAAATGTTTTTTCAGCAAGAGCACTCAGGAAAGTGATGGCATCAAAAAGGTTTGACTTGCCGACACCGTTTGCGCCCGCAATGCAGGTGAAAGGACCGAAGCGCACATCAAGTTCAACAATGTTTTTAAAGCCTGATATTTTCATCCGAGTGATCATGTTCTCACCTCTGGCGGGCTTGTCTAAAATTTGACCTTAAAAATCGTGCGAAACAGATTGCTGACACCCTCGCTTTCAACGATATGCGCGGCGATGATTTTTTCTGCGACGGTTTGTCCCATGATTCTGTCTCCTTGCAACAAGAAAAAGCTGAAGCGCGTTCAGCGCGGATTGGCTGCGCCCATTAAACCTGATCAGGCAGAAAAAAGCCCCGAAAAAATCGGGGCTGGTCAGATGAGGGAAGGTCAGCCTCTATGCAACTGTGTAATCAGCAGTGCGTTGACCCGCAGGCCAGCATCTGCTCGTTCAGCCGCTGGGCTTGCAGGCAGAAGGCCTCCATTCGCGCCTCGATCAGCTGCGGGAAGGGGTTGCCGTCGGTCTCAATGGCCAGGAAAGGCAGCTTGCGTTCCTTAGTCAGAATAGTCTGCCACGCCACGCTGTTGTGGAGCTGAATTTTCTTCTCGGCAGTGGTGAATTTTTCACTCAGCACCGCCTCCGCCACCCGCGAGGGCATGCAGCCGAACGGCCCGATGGAGATCACGCCACAGGAGGGATGCAGAATCTCGTGCAGGGCCGCGCCGACAGTGAGGATGGTTTCCACTGTGAACTGCCGGGAAACGAACGGCTCGCCCGCCTCAATCACCGGCTCAATCGGCGCAGGCGTGCCGTCATAGAAGAAGAGGCCGGACGGCGCGAGCCGCTTGCGGATGGCCTGATCAAAGTACTTCTTAATCTGCCGCCGGATGGCGAAGCCCGGTGTCGCCTCGCCTTCGATGCCTTCGCCGATCAGCCAGTCCACGTACTTCATCCACTCGCCGATGGAGGCGGTGCGGGCGACAAAACCCCGGTCCGCCAGCCGCTCGATCAGATTTTGCAGGGAAATTGGATCGTGGCGGACGTATATCTCGCCGAGCAGGGAAATCTTCGGCATCTGCGCGTAAGGAATCTTCAGCTCAATCCGGCGCAGGCGGGCTGCACTGCGGGTGAGCTGATCGGCCAGCACCGGCCAGCGGCGGTGGACAACTTCCTGAATGGCTCGATATTCCTCGTGAAAAATCCGCAGGCCCTGCTCCCGGTCTTTCGCACCAGCCAGCACCGCAGGCCACATCTCATCAAAGAGGTCGCCGATGATCACCGCCCGCCACGCCGCCCGCAGGAAGCTGTCGCTGAGGTTGCAGTAGCCGTTCATCGCCGTGGGGGTGAACATCGCCACATCCGGGATGCGCTGCTGTTCCACCACCCGCTTGGTGTACACGTGGTACTGACCGAAACGGCAGGGGCCTTCCGCGCTGGCCATGTAATAAACCAGCACCTCGCCGGGCTTGCGCTGCTTGACACGGTTGAGCAGCGCACCGAGCGTGGTTTGCAGCGGCAGGCATTCCTTGCAGGAGGCGTTGCCCCGGCCCAGCTTGAGGACTTCCTCATCCGCAGGCGGCATGACTTCAGCCTTGATGCCCACTCTGGCAAATGAGGCGGCCAGCAGCGGGGTGGCGTAGCGGCTCATGGCCGGGACTAAGAGCCGCACCCGTGCATCTGTCAGGGGCAGCCAGCCGCCGTCCGAAGTCCGCACGCCAGTCACGCCGTTGCTGTCCTCAATTTCCGCCAGCCGGAATGCGCTGCCGCCAGCGCGCAGCGTCTGGCTCTTCTTCTGAATCTCCCGGTAATAGCGGATGATATCCAAGAAGGCTTCGATCCTGGTTTCCAAGCCAGCATCAGCGGTGTGGCTGTCCAGCTCCAAGGTCAGCGAGGGCTTGCGGCCCATGATGCTGCGGAAATAGCTGACAATGAAGGAGTCCGGCCCGCAGGAAAAGTTGGTGATGTAGGCCCCGTAAAGCTGCGGGTGCTTCTCAACAAAACGTGCGCCCTTGAGGATGATCTGGCCCATCACCCAGTACATGTTGGCGTCGTCGGCCAGCTTCTCCTCCCAGTAGGGCAGCATGTCAAAGGGAATGATCAGGATGCCCCGGCTGGCGAACTTGGCCGGAATGCCCTTGTTGGCCGCGCTGGCAAAACTGTTGTAAGGCCGGCCAAAGACCACCACGCCGAACTTGTCCGGGTTCTGTTCAAGATCAGCAAGAGCCTGCCTGCCCATTTCGCGGATATCTTTGGTGAAGGCATCTTGAGCGGCAATGGCGGCCTGCAACGCAGCATCCGCCTTGGCCGCATCCATGCCAAACTGCTTGGCCAGCTCTCGGACAGCAGCCCGGTCAGCGGTGTAGCCTTTGGCAAAATCCAGCACCTGATAAATGACCTTTTTGTTCCTTTCCAGCTCTGGGAACGCGGTGCGCAGGTAGTACGGCTCGCCCTGCACGAGCACGCAGGTGCAGGAAGTCTTGTCCTTCTCGCCCAGATCAAAACCTTTGAGCTGGGGCATGAAGATGTAATCCGGCTTCTCGGCAATCAGGGCGGCGGCGTAGTTGTGGGCGATCTCCACCGGATAGCAGAAGGAGGAACCCTGCTGGTCCGCTCCTCTGGGGTCTTGGGCCGCAGGCAGGGTCAGACGGTAGCCCAGCGCGGCGAAGAAGGCGTTGAAGAAAGGGAAATAGGTGTTGAGCAGGAAGGAGCGGTTCATGCCCACAGTCGGGCGTTTGTCCTCTGCGCTGGCCGGGGCGAGGTCGCGGAAGACGCGCCGCTCGCGCCGGATGACTAAATCGTAGTCGCCAGCCTCCACCTTGCGGTTGTGAATCAGGTTGTCGTAGCGGTTGCAGATGCCGCCAAAGGGATAGACCTTGCCCTTGATTTTGATGCGGGCAATCTCGCAGCCCCGGTCGCAGTCCTTGCCGCCGCCGCACTTGAACGGCTCGCCATATTCCACATCGCGGCTGATCAGCTCCTGCAAGTCGTACTGCTCGGATTGAAGCAGGCCCTGCTCCATCCGCCGCTCGACCTCCAAAGCCACGCCAAAGGCACCCATCAGGCCCGCTTCAGAAGGAACGACAACTTGTTTTCCTGTCAGTCCAGCCAAGGCCGCAGGCACCGCCTTGTTGTAGCAGACTCCGCCTTGAACAAAGACCTTTTTGCCAACCGGCCTGCTGCCTTTGACCCGGTTGTTGTAGTTCATGCCGATGGAGTAGACCAGCCCGGCGACGATGTCTTCCAGCGGCACGTTCTCCTGCACCGAACGCTTGATGTCCGAGCCGATGAAGGCCGCGCACTGGTCGCTGAAGTTGGGCGGGGCTGTGGCGCGAAGGGCGGTGTCGCCGATGTCCGTCACTTTGATGCCAAGGCTTTCCTTGGCCGCTTCCTCCAAAAAGGAGCCGGTGCCTGCGCTGCACGCCTCGTTCATGGCGTAGTCGCTGGGCACACCGTTGGTGATGTAGGTGTATTTCGCGTCCTGGCCGCCGATTTCAAAGATGGTGTCCACTTCAGGATCAAAATGCACCGCCGCAGTGGCATGAGCGACGATCTCGTTGATCACGCCGTCAGTCAGGGCGTGCAGTCCGGCAATCTGGCGGCCAGAGCCAGTCACGCCCAAGCCCTCAATCACCACCGGCACCTTGACCTGCTCTGCCAAGGCCCGATAAACATTCTTTGACGCGCCGATGGGGTCGCCGTTAGTGCGCAGATATTCAGCAGCAACAATCGCCTTGTCGCTGCGCCGCATGAGCACGCCTTTGGTGGTCGTTGAGCCGACATCAAGGCCGAGAATAACCTTGTCCCCAGCCGCAGCAATGCCGCGCTCCTGGTGCTTGTAATCCACCAGCTTCTGGCATTCGGAGAGCGGCGGCAGGGTTGCCAGTCCGGCCCGGTGTTCCGAGAAGATGCTGTCCAAGGAGACAAAAGGCTTGCACTGGTGGTCAAAGGCCCAGAGCGCCGCGCCGACCGCCTCAAAGACAGCGGCCTGCTCCGGGATGCGCAGACTGGGCAGCTCCTCGCTCAAATAGTGGGTCATGGCCTTGTTGCCTGCGCAGCCGCCCACCAGCACTGCTGAGTCCTTGGGCAGCTTCTTCAGCAGCTCCAGCACCTTGCCGGACATCATCTTGGACAGGCCCGCCACCACCTGATCTTTGGCCACGCCCTTGTTGAGGGCATGGGTGCAGTCGCTCTTGCAGAAGACCGAGCAGCGGCCCGACACCTTGTGCGGCTTCTCCGGCAAATCCATCATCGCCACTTCGTCGAGGGTGATGGACATCCGGCCCAGCTGCTGGAGGAAGAATTCGCCGGTGCCGGAAGCGCATTTGCTGCCGGTGTGGATTTCGCTGACCTTGCCGTCCTCATCCAGAGAATAGACGATGGTGGTCTCGCCGCCTGCGCTGATCACCACCCGGCAGGACTGATCGTGCAGGAGAAAGGCGGCGGCCAGCTCCACAGCCTCCGGCTCGGCAATGCCGGAGAAGTTGAGCATGTTGCGGAACTTCCGCCCGGTCACGGCAATCTTGAAGTCGTGCAGATGATCAATCTGGCCGAGCAGCTCGCGCAGCGTCCGGCGCGGGTTGCCATCATGAGCTTGGGAGCGGGAAAAGAGGATGTGGGTGCCTGAGGCGTTTTTTTCCAGTCCCGCCAGGGAGATGCTGGATGCCCCGGCGCAGATGCCGAGCGATTTCATAAGAGCACTGAGGTTCGGTTGATCTGCCGCGAGGCGGCTGCGCCGCTGCGGAAAAGTAGAAGGAGGCGCGGAGGGCGGTCCTGTCCCTTATGACAGGAAAACATGTTCCGCCTGAACAGGCAAGAGATTTCTTTATGCGGCGGAGGCGGACGGAAGGGACGGACAGAAAGGATCAGGGGCACAGCGCATCGTGCCCCTGCGGCGCACATCAGATGGAAAAATTACTTCTTCTCAGCAGCAGGCTTCTCTTCAGCTTTCTCTTTCGCCGGAGCAGTCTTTTCCTTGGGAGTGTGAGCTGTTTTCTCCTTAGCGTGAGCAGGCTTCGCCTTATGGGTCTCAGCAGCTTTTGCCTTTTCTTTAGCCTCGGCAGGTTTTGCCTCAGGTTTCGCCTCAGCAGCAGGAGCCGCTTCCTCTTTAGCCAAAGAGAGCATCCATGTGGCGATGGCCTTGGCATCAGCCTCGCTTACAGCGGGCTGCGGCGGCATCATGGAGTTCTCGCCCCATGCGTTCTTGCTGCCGTTCTTGAGCACGCCTTCAATCTTCTTCGCGCCTTCAGCGTCCTTCTTGTACTTGGCGGCCACCTCTTTGAAGGCTGGCCCCATCGCCTTTTCCTCCACCTTATGGCAGATCATGCAGTTGTTCTTCTTGACCAGTTCCTCACTGGCGAAAGCGGTGCCGGAAACCAGCAAAGCTGCGGCGGCGAAACCAATTACTGCGCACTTCATGATACATCCTCCGTACTGCAACATGGGTTGAAGAGTGATTACGATGCAAGCCTGCGCCGAGCTGACAGCAGTCCGGCGCAGGTTCAGAAGATATGATACCACACCGCCGGTCTTTTTCGTAGCGCTTGTCAAAGAAAAAAGCAGCGCAGCAATTTTTTCGTTCCCCTTCACCGGGCTTCGCCAACATTGCTTTTGACAAGCCGCTGACATCGTTCTGCAACTTTTTGATTTAAAAAGTAAATGCCAGGCCTTGCCGAAAAACGTTCAACGATTGACACTTCTTGGAATATTTTTTTGCAAGATACCTTTTTTCATCTTGTCCGAAACAATGCCGTCCGTTCCGGTCTGATCAAATTTGTACAGACTCCTAACATTTTCTGAATGTTCCCGATGTATTTTCTCTGAAAGACGGCGGTTCCCTGTCCGGCAAGGCAACCAGCGCAAACTCCGGCGTTGTGCTGCGGCAGGGAATTGCTTCTGTTCTACGCGATTACTATTTCAGGGAGAGAGAGATGAAGAAACTGTATGTCACCGGCATTGCCGGAACTGCATTGTTTGCCGCCTGCACTGGCGCGTCCGCTTTGGAAGTCAAATCCGGCAACGACAAGGTGCAGGTCAAGCTTTACGGCCACTTAGCCAGAGCGGTGCTGCTGGCTGATGATGGCAAGGAGAGCAAGGTCTTTCATGTGGACAACACCAATTCGGAAAGCCGGATTGGATTGGACGGCAAACTTGAGGTGTCTGAGACCATCAATGTCGGCAGCAATTTTGAGCTGCAATGGCAGTCGAATCCATCTGACAAAGTGTCTATGGAAGAGGAGAGCATCTCCGGCAAATTTGAGGAGCGGCTGCTGGATATTTACGCGGACTCAAAGTCGTATGGCACGTTTTCCTTAGGCCGGGGCAAAATGTCCTCCGAGGATAGTGCTGAAGTTGATCTCTCCGGCACCGATCTGGCAGGCAATGTCGGCGTGGCCGATGTCGGCGGCGGTTTCAAATTCAACGGCCCAGCCTCGCTTGGCCCGACAACGGACAAGGACGGCAAGGTGGTGGACAAGCGGCTGTCTGTGAGCAATGTTTTTGACCAGATGGACGGCCTGAGCCGGAGAAACCGCGTCCGCTACGACACGCCCAAGTTTGCCGGTTTCGGGCTTGGCCTTTCCGCCGGAGAAAAAGACATGGCTGATGCCACGCTGACCTATTCCGGCCAGTTCAGCGGCACCAAGGTGCAGGGCGCGCTGGCATTTGTCAATCCCGGCAGCGGCAAAGACTACAGCCAGATTGACGGCTCGCTGTCTGTGCTGTTTGATCTCGGCCTCAATCTCACCCTCGCTTCCGGCAGCCGCGACCTGAACAAAATGCCTGTCGGCGGCGACGACCCGGTCATGACCTACGGAAAAATTGGCTGGAAGTGTGAGAATCTGCTGCCGTATGGCTCCACTGCGTTCTCGTTTGATTATGGCGTGTATGAGAACGTCAAACATCAGGACAAGGGAGAGGAAGGCACCGCCTTTGGTGTGCAGCTCGTGCAGAAACTCTCTGATTACGGCACCGAGCTGTACGCCGCCTGGCGCAGCTATGAGCTGGAGGATACAACCGGCGCATCCTACGAAGACATTTCCATGCTTATGGCTGGGGCGCGGATTAAATTCTGAGTGCTGTTCCGGCGCGGGATGCTGCTGCGAAGGCAGGCGCAGGGCATCCGTGCGCCATTTCACCGTCTTTGCGGCGGCCAGCTCCTGTTTTTTCTCGCAAAAGCAGGGGCGGCGAGGTATTATGCGGCAGGGCACGTATGCGCATCGCAACTCATTTCCGCAAGAGGGGAGAAATCATGAGTACCAATCTGCCGTCAGCAGGCGCACTGAGCCTGACCGCCGCCGCAGTTCTGCTTGCCGCCGCCAGCGCGTCTGCGCTGGAGATCAAATCCGGCACTGACAAAGTGAATGTCGAGCTGTATGGCCAGCTCAACCGGGCTGTCATGTATGCCGACGACGGCAAAGACAGCAAGTTTTTTCATGTGGATAACGATAATTCCAGCAGCAGAGTTGGCCTGAACGGCAAAATAGATGCAACCGAGTCGTTGACCATCGGCAGCAATTTTGAGCTGGAATGGCAGGCAAATCCATCGAATCTGGTTTCGATGGAGCAAGAAACCATTTCCGGCGAGTTTGAGGAACGGCTGCTGGATATTTATTTTGCCTGCAAAAAAACCGGCAAATTTTCCATCGGCAAAGGGAAAATGGCCTCTGAGGACAGTTCTGAAGTTGATCTGTCCGGCACATCGCTGGCTGGTCTGTCCGATGTCGCCAAAGTCGGCGGAGGAATAAAATTCAATGGCCCGGCCTCACTTGATCCAACTGTGGACAAGGACGGCAAAATTGTGGACAATCGGCTTTCTGTCGGCAGCGTCTTCAACAATATGGACGGACTGGCGAAGAAAAACCGAGTACGGTATGACACGCCCAAATTTGGTGGATTTTCGTTGGCCGCTGCGGCAGGCGAAAAGAGCATGAATGACGCTGCCCTGCTTTATGCTGGCGACCTTGCCGGAACTAAGGTGGAAGGCGCACTGGCATGGGGCGATTTTGGTGATGACAAGCCGTACAGCCAAATCAACGGCTCGCTCTCTGTTCTTTTCCCGATGGGGCTGAACCTGACCTTCGCATCTGGTTCCCGCGACTTGGATAAAATGCCTGCTGGCGGTGATGATCCCAAGTTTATGTACGGCAAGGTTGGATACATCTGCAACAATATCTTCTCTGTTGGCTCCACGGCGATTTCTGCGGACTACAGTGTGGATGAGAACATCAAACGGCAGAATAAGGACGAGAAGGGCACGGCATACGGTGTTCAGTTCGTGCAGAAACTGTCTGCATACAGCACTGAGCTGTTTGCAGCGTACAAGAACTATCAGCTTGAAGACAACACCAACGTAGACTATGACGACATCGTCGTAGTCATGAGCGGTGCGCGTTTCAAGTTCTGATTTACCCGCCTTCATGCTGAAGATGCTCCTCGGCATCTTCAGCATCCTGCCTTGCCCGTCCGTTTCTTCAATCTTATCTCATGGCGAAAGAAAAAATTCTGCTGGTTGAGGATGCAGAGGATATTCTTGAATTAGTCCGCTACAATCTGACCAAGGAAGGTTTTCAGGTGCGCTGCGCCATGTCCGGCGAAGAAGCGTTGAACGCTGTCCGCCAGACTGATTTTGACCTGCTCCTGCTGGATTTGATGCTGCCTGGTTTGGACGGGCTGGGAATTTGCCGCAGGCTGCGGCGTGATGCGGCCACAGCCCAGCTTCCGATCATCATGCTGACAGCCAAAGGCGAGGAGACCGACATTGTGGTCGGCTTGGAGCTGGGCGCGGACGACTACATCACCAAACCCTTCAGCCCGCGTGTGCTGACCGCCCGCATTCGGGCTGCCCTGCGGCGGAGGGGACAGAGCAGCGATGCGGAGGAGCAGGCGGATATTGTCACCGTCGGCGAGCTGCGGATTGACCGCTCCCGCCATGAAGTTTCGGTCAAGGGCGAGCTGGTGCGCCTGACCGCCACAGAGTTCGGCATTCTCCTCTGTCTGACCAAACGGCCCGGCTGGGTCTTCAGCCGCTATCAGATCGTCGAGGCAGTGCGCGGTGAGGATTGGAATGTCACGGACCGGGCGGTGGACGTGCAGATTGTCGGCTTGCGCAAGAAGCTCGGCAGCTTGGGTAGTTGCATTGAAACCGTGCGCGGGGTCGGCTACCGCTTTAAAGCGCAGGAAGAGCTTGTTTAACAAGAGAAATTTTGCTGCTTCATTTCATATTCGCCGGATTGAGCCGTTCGGCATTCTTCGTTTTTTCTTGACAGAATCCGCCCTGCTGTCTAATCTGCTCCACAGAGTCCGCAAGCTCACCGTCAATCCTCCTTCGCTTGCGATGATCATCTGAAATTCTTGCATTTCCCATGCGCCGCCGCTGCTGGCATGGTAAGATTGAGCATCTTAGCTGACAGTGCCGAACCGGCCATGCTGCATTCCTCTTCGGATTACTTTATTAAAACAAGATTATGAACGTAAACAAAATCGTGCTCGCCTATTCCGGCGGCTTGGACACCTCAGTTATTCTCAAATGGCTGGCAGAGGAGTACGGCTGCCCGATCATCGCTTATTCAGCGGACGTAGGCCAGCAGGAAGACTGGGACGCAGTGCGCAAAAAAGGCATGGCCACCGGCGCGGAAAAGGTGATCGTCTCTGACCTGCGCGAAGAGTTCGCGCGTGACTACATCTTCCCGGCCTTCCGCGCCAATGCCATCTATGAAGGCTCCTATTTGCTTGGCACTTCGCTGGCCCGTCCGCTGATCGCCAAAGAGCAGGTGCGCATTGCGCAAGAGGAAGGCGCGGACGCGGTCAGTCATGGCGCAACCGGCAAGGGCAATGATCAGGTGCGCTTCGAGCTGACCTATCTCGCCCTCAATCCGAAGCTGAAGATTATCGCCCCGTGGCGTATTTGGACGCTGAACTCCCGCACCAAGCTGATGGAGTTCGCTGAGAAGCACGGCATCCCTGTTCCCACCACCAAAAAGAGTCCGTACAGCTCGGACGAGAACCTCCTGCACATCAGCTTTGAAGGCGGCATCCTTGAAGACCCGTGGAACGAGCCGGAAGAATCCATGTTCAAGCTCTCCGTTTCCCCGGAAAATGCCCCTGACCGTCCCACCTATATCGAGATGGATTTTGAGCAGGGCAATCCGGTGTCTATTGACGGCGAGCGGCTTTCTCCAGCAGCCTTGCTGGCCAAGCTCAACCAGCTGGGCGGCGCGAGCGGCATAGGCCGTCTGGACATGGTGGAAAACCGTTTCGTGGGCATCAAGTCACGCGGCGTGTACGAGACTCCTGGCGGCACCATTCTTCGCGCCGCTCATCGTGACCTTGAGACCATCACCTTGGATCGCGAGGTGCTGCGTCTGCGTGACAGCCTCGTGCCCGAATACTCCAAGCTGATCTACAATGGATTCTGGTTCTCGCCGGAGATGAAGCTGCTGCAAGGCGTGATGGATGCAAGCCAGGCCACGGTCAACGGCACGGTGCGGCTGAAGCTCTACAAAGGGAACTGCATTCCGGTCGGGCGCAAGTCGGCCAATTCGCTCTATTCCGAGGCGCATGCCACCTTTGAGGCGGATCAGGTCTATAATCAGGCTGATGCGGGCGGCTTCATCCGGCTCAATTCCATGCGCCTTCAGATACAGGCCCTGAACCGGAAATAACACGATGGCTGATCAGACACATTGCCCGCAGCAGCAATGCTCCGGCAAGCTCTGGGGCGGGCGTTTTGCCGCGCAGACCGCCGCCTCAGTGGAAAGTTTCACCGAATCAATCAGCTATGACTGGCGGCTTTACCGGCATGACATCATGGGTTCCAAGGCCCATGCCAAGATGCTGGCCAAGCAGGGGCTGATCAGCGGCGATGAGCGTGATGCGATCATCGCGGGCCTGAGCGAAATCGAGCAGGATATTCAGGCAGGCCGCTTCCAGTTCCGCGTGGAGCTGGAAGATATTCACATGAATATCGAGAAGGCCCTGACTGAACGGATCGGCGCGGCAGGCGAGAAGCTGCACACCGCCCGCAGCCGCAACGATCAGGTGGCCTTGGATATCCGCCTTTACCTGCGTGATGAAGCGGCGGAGCTGGACAAGCTGCTTGCCGATGTGCAGCGGGCCTTTGTCCGGCAGGCGCGGGCCAATCTTGACGTGATCATGCCGGGCTACACCCACATGCAGCGGGCGCAGCCGGTCTTGCTGGCGCATCATCTTTTAGCTTATGTCGAGATGTTCGGCAGGGACCGCGAGCGGCTGGCTGACTGCTGCAAGCGGCTGAACCTGCTGCCGCTCGGCGCGGCGGCTTTGGCGGGAACCGGCCTGCCGATAGATCGGGAATTTGTCGCTCAAGAACTGGGCTTTCCGGCTGTCACGGCCAATTCAATGGACACCACCGCTGACCGCGACTTTGCCTTGGAATTCCTCTTCTGCCTGAGCGTGACGCAGCTGCATCTCAGCAGGATGGCGGAAGAATTCGTCCTCTGGTCTTCAAAGGAGTTCGGCTTCATCAGCATCGGCGACCAGTACTGCACCGGCTCCTCGATCATGCCGCAGAAGAAGAACCCGGACATCCCTGAGCTGATCCGGGGCAAGAGCGGCCGGGTTGCAGGTGCGCTGGTCTCCTTGCTGATGACCATGAAGGGCCTGCCCATGACCTACAACCGGGACATGCAGGAGGATAAAGAGCAGCTCTTTGACGCGCTGGACACCGTCAAGGCCAGCCTGAGCATCACTGCCGAACTGCTGGCGCACAGCCGCTTCAACGGCGGGCGGATGCAAGAGGCCACGCACGGCGGCTTCATGACCGCAACAGACCTGGCTGATTACTTGGTGAAGAAGAACCTGCCCTTCCGGCAGGCGCACCGGGTGGTCGGCGAGATCGTCGCCCTCTGCCAAGAGCGCGATATTGAGCTGACTGAGCTGGGTCTGGCCGAACTGCGCCAGTTCTCAGAGCGGATTGATGATGATGTGTTTGCAGTCCTTTCCGTGGAAGGCTCGGTCAACAGCCGGGTCTCCACAGGCGGCACCGCCGGGGTCAGAGTTGCCGAAGCCCTTGCGCGTGCGGAACAACAACTGGGGATAGCATGATGAAACTGCCTTTGCTGCTGCGAATTTCTGTTTTGTCCGGCCTGCTGCTCGGCGGCTGCGGCTACAAGACCCTGCCGGTGGCCCCGTCGGCCATGATTCCCCGGCCTGTGACCAATCTCAGCCACGAGCTGACCGGCAACGGCGCGGTGCTCCGCTGGACGTTCCCAGACCGCACTGTGAGCGGCGAAAAGCTGGCTGAAATAGACAGCTTCCAGCTCTACCGGGCGGAAGTGCCTGCGGATGCCTACTGCGAGAGCTGCCCGGTGCCTTTCGGCGCGCCTGTCAGCGTGGCGGGCGGCAGCCTGCCGAACAAGGGCAGCAGGCAGGGCAGTTACGAGGAAAGCCCGCTGCGGCCCGGCTATATCTACTTCTTCAAGCTGCGCAGCCGCAGTAGCTGGCTGTCCGAATCAGAAGACTCCAACCTGATCTCCTTCCGCTGGGAGAAGCCCTCCGCCGCGCCGAAGCACAATGCAGCGGTAAGCCCTGCGGCTCCAGCAGACCGGACTCCGCCACAGGTGCCAAGCAATGTCACGGCGGCCCGCACTGCGTTGGCAGTCAAAATTTTCTGGGATGCGGGCGCGGACAAGGACTTGGCCGGGCATAAAATCTATCGCCGTATCGGCGAAGGACAGCCGGAGCTGCTCGGCGAGGTCAAAGTGCCGTACAACCTGTTTGAGGACAAGAATCCCCCGCCGAAAGGCGCAAAAGTCTTCTATTCGGTCAACAGCTTTGACCAGAGCAGCCCGCCCAACGAAAGCAAGCCGTCTGCTGAGGCCAGCCTGAGGTAAGTTCCGCCTCACAGATGCAGGGTGCTGGACAAGGGTCGCAGTTCACTGCGGCCCTTTTTCTGGCAATGGTGAATTATGAGTGATAAAACAGAATACCCTTAAAAATACATTGAATTTATTATAAAATAATAAAATTCCGAACTTTGGCTCTATACTCATCGCCAGCTTCGGCCAAGGCCCAAGGCGCAGATTTATTTTTTATGTATGGAGAAAAAATAATGCAATGTCAAAAATGCGACTCTTTGAATATTGTCAGGAATGGTTCCATAGCAAATGGAAAAAAGAAGTTTTTATGTAAAGAGTGTTCACGTCAATTTATTGAAAATCCAGAAAGAAGGTGTATTGCTGATGCCGAATGGAGCATAGCAGACAGGCTTCTTCTTGAAAAAATATCTATGGAAAAGTTTAGGAAAATAGCCCGGACAGTCCTTGATTTTTCCTTAGACCTTTTGCAAACTGCCCCTGCGTCGAGCAGCTACTTGATGTAGCAGGGGCGAAAAAATTTTCGCCCCTGCCACTTGCGCAAGAGGCATCTTCAAACCCGCAGCCTTCTATTCCTCATGACCAACTTCACCATCGGCTCCGTCCATCACGGTTTCATCCTCCGGCGCAAGGAGCATGTCGCCGACATCAGCTCCGAGGTCTATCTGTTCGAGCATGAGCTGCTCGGCACACCCGCCTTGGCGATCAAGAACAGCGACCCGAACAAGACCTTCTGCTTCGCCTTCCAGACCATCCCGCAGGACTCCACCGGCGTGGCTCACATCCTTGAGCACGCGGTGCTGATGGGATCGAAGAAATATCCGGTGCATGATGTCTTCGGCGAGATCCACAAGGGCGGACTGATGACATTCCTCAACGCCATGACCGGCGCGGATGTGACCTGGTATCCGTTCGCCACGCGCAATCTGGCCGAGTATTTCAGCATCATGGATGTTTATTGCGATGTTGCGCTGAATCCGCTCATGCAGCGCAGCACCTTTGAGCAGGAGGGCTGGCATTATCACAAGGAAAGCAAGGACGAGCCGCTGCAATTCCAAGGCGTGGTGCTGAATGAGATGAAGGGGGCGTACTCTGATCCCATCCGGGCCATTTTCCACAACACCTTCAGCGGCCTGATGCCGGAGTCCACCTACGCCCACGAATCCGGCGGCGACCCGGCCTGCATTCCTGATTTGACCTACGAGCAGTTTGCCGAGTTCCACGCCAAGCATTATCATCCCTCGAACGGAATGCTCTTCTTCTACGGCGACGCGGACTTGGAGCAGGAGCTGGCCGCTGTGCAGAACAACTTCCTCTGCCATTACACCGAACGCGGCAGCCGGGCCGCAGCAATGCAAGGGCCGGGCATCAAAGAGCCAGTCTTCATTGACGACAGCTACGCGGTGCAGCCAGGCGGCAGCTTGAAAGGAAAGACGTATCTGGCAGTGGGCGCGTCCGTAGCCACCATCCTTGATCAGGAGCTGAACACCGCTTTCCAGGTCATCGCCAACATACTGTATAACTCCGATGCCTCGCCGCTGAAAAAGGCGGTGCTGGAGGCTGGCCTGTGCAAGGACTTCGGCGGCATGTTCCTTGCCGACCACTGCTTCCAAACCGTCATGCTGACCTACTTGGTTGGCTCGGATGCGGACAAGCGCGACCGCTTTCTTGCTCTCTATCGCGAGGTGCTGACCCGCATGGCCGAGCAGGGTCTTGACCGCGACCTCATCCTTGCCGAGCTGAACAGCTACGAGTTTTCTGTCCGCGAAGAATTGACCGCAGCCCAACGCGGCTTGGACTTGATCGGCAAGGCCCTGCCTGCTCTTCAACACGGTGCTGATCCCTTTGCCGCCTTACGGATTGAGGAGCTGTTCGCCGCCCTCCGCGTCAAGGCACTGGAGGAGAGATATTTTGAGCGGCTGATCAAAGAACGGCTCTTAGACAATCCCGCCTTTGCTGCTGTCACCCTGCGCCCAGACCCGGACAAGGCCGCCCGCGTCATGCAGGAGGAGCAGCGCAGGCTGGCGGAATATGAGCAAAGCCTCAGCCCGGAGCAGATTGAAGAGCTGATCGCCAAAACGCAGGAGCTGATGCGGCTTCAGCAAACTCCGAACAGCGAGGAGCAGCTTGCCCTGCTGCCGCGCCTGTCCCGGCAGGATTTAGAGCGCAAGCCCAAACTGCACGAGGCCCAAGCGGAAGATGGCTGTATCAGCAGCGAGCTGGAGACCGGCGGCATCGCCTATGTCCAGTTTGGTCTGGACTGCGCGGCGGTCGGGCCGGCGCTGCTGCCTTGGCTTGATTTGTTCGGCACCATCGCCACCGAGATCGGCACCAAACAGCGCGATTATGTCCGTTTCGCCAAGGACATCCATATTCATACCGGCGGCCTCAGCCACTCTTTCACCACCTACACCCATGTCAGCGGCGCAGAACCGCTGCGGCCTGTGCTCTGGTTCCAGACCAAGGCTCTGTCCGCCTCGCTGCCAAAAGCCTTGGAACTGGTCTGCGAGGTGTTCGCCGAGCTGGATTTGAGCAACCGGCGGCGGATCAAGGAGATAGTCCTGCGCGAATTCGCTTGGGCCGAGCACGCGGTGCAGAGCGAAGGCTGGCAGCTGGCCGCCTCGCGGGTCTTCGCTCATCTCAGCCAGGCCGGGCTGGTCAACGAGCATGTCAACGGAGCCACCGCCTATCTTCAGCTGAAAGACTTGGCCGCCCGCTACGACGAACTTGAGGAGGCTTTCCTTGCCAAGCTGGAGCAGTTGCGTCAGACTGTGTTCCAAGCCAAGGGCCTGCTGCTCGCTGTCACCGGCTCCGGCGCGGATATTGAGAAAATCAAGGCCAATGCCGGAGCAGTGCGCGGCAGTTTGGGCAAAGACGCATTGCCGCCAGCCGCGCTTGATTTCCCGGCCTTTGCTGCCCGCCAAGCCTTTGTCACTTCTGCCGATGTGGTTTACAACGCCCAAGGATGCAGCCTCTTTGACGGCTTCAACCAGCACAGCGGCGCGTTCGAGGTGCTGAAAACCTGGCTCTCGCGGGATTATCTCTGGAACACCGTGCGCCAGCAGGGCGGGGCTTACGGCTGCTTTGTTCAGTTCCACCCGGTGTCCGGCAATTTCGCTGTGATCAGCTACCGCGACCCGCATGTGGCGAGAACGTATGCCGCTTATGAGGCCATCGCCAGTGCGGTGCACGGCCTGGATCTCAGCCGGGCCAAGCTGGATCAGCTCATCATCGGGGCTTACGGCACGCTCGATCCGCTGCGCTCGCCTGCCGCTGAGGGCGTGAAGGCCCGCGACGCATATCTGACCGGCATCACCTTGGCGCAGCGGCAGCAGATTGTCCAGCAGACGATTGATGCCAAAGCCGAGGAGCTGCGCGATTTCGCCCCGCGTTTCGAGCGGCTGACAGCAAAGACCTTCCGGGCGACCATCGGCAGCGGCGAGAAGATCAAGGCGGACAGCGGCCTGTTTGACGAGGTGACGGAGCTGTAGAAATATTTTTCACTTGCCGGGCTTGACAGAATCCTACGTGGTGGGGTATCAGTCAATATTGTGTCCGGCAAAGAGCTTGCCGCTGACTGAGCAAACCTAAAAAGGAGGAGAAGATGATGCGTGCAAAAAAGGCAATCCTGTTCAGTGTCTTGGTGCTGGCGTTCAGCGGTGGCTGTCGCGCAGGCAACGCTGAAAATCCCGCAGCGGCGGCAGCCAATCCGGCGGCTGGAGATGTTCAGGCTGCTCCGCTGTCCGAGGCCGGAGACAAGAAGGTTGAAGTCACGGATGCCTCATTCCGTTGTCTGCACGAGATGAAAAAGGTGCGCAGCATGTATGTGGACAACCTGCTTGGCGATGTGCAGGGAACGCTGGCGGTTGCCAATGCCGCAGACGGCGGTTCATATCCTCCAGGCTCAGTGCTTCAGCTTTTCCCCGGCGAGGTGATGGTGAAGCGGGAGAAAGGAGCCAATCCTGCCAGCAACGACTGGGAGTTCTTCATGCTGGATGTGACTGCCGACGGTGCCAAGATCAAACAGCGCGGCTTTGAAACAGTGCGGAACATGTTCGGCACCTGCGTTTCCTGCCACAGCCAGGCGGCCCCCAAATGGGACATGGTCTGCGAGAAAGGCCATGGCTGCCCGCCGATCAATTTCCCAGGCGGCATCAACAGCGCAGTGCTCACCACCGCCCTGCAAAAAACGGACAAACGCTGTCCTTCCCCCGATCCTCTGAAAGCAGAAGAAATGGCGGAACTGGGCAAACTGAAAAAACTGCTTGAGGCGCAGGCCGCAGCTCACGCCGGGGCCGCTGCCCCGACCGGCGGCCAGCGATAATTCCTTCCCCAGAACTGCATCATGCAGGCCGTTTTCCTCCGGGAAAGCGGCCTTTCTTTTTGCAGCAAAACCGGCGTGGTTGGCCTGAGAGCAACGCCGCCTCTTGCGCATTGTTCTTGCAGGAGTTATGCTGTGCTGATGACAATCAGCCCGCCGCGCATTCAGCCATGACCGCCGATTCAGCCGCTTTTGACCGCCAGCATCTCTGGCATCCCTACACCTCCATGACCGCGCCGCTTCCCGCACAGCTGGCGGAATCGGCCAGCGGAACGCGCATCCGGCTGCGCGACGGGCGCGAGCTGATTGACGGCATCTCTTCGTGGTGGACAGCGGCGCACGGCCACAGCCATCCAGCGATTATCGCTGCTGTCCGCGCTCAGGCGGAGAAAATGGCGCATGTCATGTTCGGCGGCCTGACCCACGAGCCTGCGGTCGCGCTGGGCCGCCTGCTGCTGGATTTGGCGCCTGCCGGACTCGACAAGATTTTTTATTGCGATTCCGGCTCAGTGGCCGTGGAAGCAGCGATGAAAATGGCCCTGCAATATCAGCAGGCGCAGGGGCTGCCGGAAAAATGCCGCTTCCTCACCGTGCGCGGCGGCTATCACGGCGACACCTTCCTTGCCATGTCGGTCTGCGACCCGGAAGGAATGCACAGTCTTTTCAGCCGCGTTCTGCCGCCGCAGCTCTTTGCGCCGCGCCCGCAATGCCGCTTTGAGGACGACTGGCAGCCGGAGGCCATCGCCGGGCTGGCCGCGCTCTTGGAACAGCATCGCGATGAAGTCGCGGCGGTGATCATTGAGCCGATTTTTCAAGGCGCAGGCGGGATGTGGTTCTATCATCCTCAGTACCTGCGCGAGCTGCGCCAGCTCTGCGACCAGTTTGGCGTGCTGCTGATTTTTGATGAGATTGCCACCGGCTTTGGCCGCACCGGCAGAATGTTCGCCGCCGAGCACGCCGGAGTCAGCCCGGACATCTGCTGCATCGGCAAAGCCCTGACCGGCGGGGTCATGACCTTGGCCGCCACGCTCTGCGCTGACCGCGTCGCCCGCGCCATTTCCGAAGGCAGGCCGGGACTGTTCATGCACGGCCCCACTTTCATGGCCAATCCGCTGGCCTGCGCGGCGGCGGCGGCATCCGTCACGCTGCTGACAGAAAGCGGCTGGCAGGAAAAGGTGGCGGCGATTGAACAGCAGCTCCGCCATGAGCTGGAACCGGCCCGCAGCTTGGACAGCGTCGCCGATGTGCGGGTGCTGGGCGCAATCGGCGTGATCGAAATGCGGCAGCCGGTGAACGCCGCCGCCTTGCAGGAATACTTCATCGGGCAGGGCGTGTGGCTGCGGCCCTTTGGCAGACTGATCTACCTGATGCCGCCTTTCATCAGCAGCACGGCTGATCTGACACGGCTCTGCTCCGCCGCTGTCGGCGCGGCGCAGCGTTCTTCCAACCAATCCTTCAGCAGGGCAAGGACATGGCAAACACCGTAGGCATCCGCCGGTTCACCCGGATCAATTTTGAGCAGGATGTGCTCTTGGATTTCGGGGAGACACACTATGAACAGAGCACCTGCAACCTCAGCTTGGGTGGTATTTGCGTCAGAGGGCATTTTGCGCAGGAGCTGGGCGATTGCTGCAAAATTGAAATGCGGCAGGCAGGAACTTCCGGGCCGACAGTGGATTTTCAGGCCAAAGGCAAGGTGGTTTGGATCAGCAGTGAAAACATGGCCGTGGAATTCACGGAAATGCAGTACGACAGCTTTCTTTTCCTCCAGACCGCCCTGATTTATCAGGCCGAAGACCCGCTGCTGGTAAGCTGCGAATTCTGTCGGGATGTCACCTTTCAGGTCGTGGAGGAGGATCACACCACCTGATACTTACGGTTTGGCGATGACTGCCATTGCGTCGCCGTAACTGAAAAAACGATATCTCTGCGCGACAGCCTCAGCGTAGGCGGCCAGCAGCCGCCCGCGTCCGGCCAGCGCGGAGACGAGGAAGAGCAGCGAGGACTGCGGCAGATGGAAGTTGGTGATCAAATTGTCAACGGCCTTGAACTGCCAGCCCGGATATATGTAGAGACCGCAAAGGCCCGCCAGCGGCTCGACGCGGCCAGTTCGTGCTGCCGCAAATTCCAGTGTTCTTGCCGTGGTGGTGCCGACCGCCCAGATTCTCCCGCCAGCAGCCCGCGTTGCATTCACCGCCTCAGCCGTTTCGGGCGGAACGTGGACAAATTCTTTATGCAGCTCGTGCTGGCGGATATCCTCGCAGCGCACCGGGGCAAAAGTGCCGTAGCCGACATGCAAAGTGACTGCGGCCTGCCGCACACCCTGCGCCTCTAACTCGGCCAGCAGGCTGCGGCTGAAATGCAGACCGGCGGTCGGCGCGGCCACTGAGCCGACATGCTTGGCGTATTCAGTCTGATAGCGGAGCGCGTCAGCAGGCGTGCTGCCCTCCGGCCTGCGGATGTAAGGCGGCAGCGGCAGCTGGCCATGCCGCTCCAGCAGAAGGACCAGTTTCGCTTCAGGGGGATAGAGCAAAGTAGCGCGGACTTTGCCGTCTGGCAGCAGCTCCTCAACCCTCGCCTGCAAGTCGTCAGCAAAATGGAGCAGGCTGCCGGGCTTGGGCCGCTTCGAGCTGCGGAGCAGGGCCAAAGCCGCTGCTTCGCCTGCCTGCCGCGTTTCAGGATAATGGAGCAGCAGCAGCTCGACTCGACCGCCGCTGGCCTTGCTGCCGAGCAGCCGGGCCGGGAACACCTTGGTGTTGTTCAGCACCAGCAGATCGCCGGGCCGGAAAAGCTGACCGATTTCTGTAACATGGCGGTGCGCGGTTGCGCCTGCAACGCAGTCCAGCACCAGCAAACGGGCTGCCTCGCGCCGGTCAGCAGGCTGCTGGGCGATCAGCTCTTCGGGCAGAAAATAGTCGTAAGAAGCCAGCCGGTATTCCGGCTGGAGTTCATGTTCTGTCATGAAGCGGGAAGCAATGCGTTGGAGGGAAAGGCTGCCGGACAACACAGCGCGTCCGGCAGCTTGCGAACAGGTCAAGGCGCGGGAATGATATAGCCGCCGCCTTCTTCATAGACTGTCTGGCCGTCCGCCGGGCCGACATCGCTTGGCAGATACGGCTTGTCGTAGCTGATCTCGCCGCCGCAGAACGGCTCGCATTCCTCGCTCCGGCTGCTTTCAACACTGACTCGGCTGTCCGCTGTGCCGTCGGCGTTCGTCATCACCGAGATGTTGATCTTGGTTCCAGCTTGGCTGCTGCTGCGCCCTGCAAGCGGCACTGGCTCGGCCAGCACGGTGATGGTCCGTTCGGCAACCAGACTTTTCGCTTTGTTCCGGTCAACTGTGATACAGGAGATGGTTTTGCTGCCGGGTGAAACAAAGGTGAACACAGCGTCAACCGACCGCTGCTCATTCAGCCAGCCGGAAATTGACTGCTCGCGGCTCGCATCGCTGGTCCAGCACTTCACCTTGACCTGATCGCCGTCAGGGTCTGCGCCGGACAGCACCGGGATATATGCAGGAACATTCACCCGGACTTCAGCCGGATTGGAGCTGATCTGCGGCGGGCTGGGTGCCCGGTTGGGCCGTTCGGCCACTCGGATGGTGCGGCTGGCCCACGGACTGGAGCAGCAGCGGCTTCTCGCCTTGCAGAAGATGGTTTGCGTGCCCGGTTTGGTGAAGGTGAACGGGATCATCACAGTGCGGTCAGAAGTCAGCCGGTCAGAGTCATAATAATTGCTATGCTGCTGATTTTCATCTTCAGCAAAGCATTGCAGCTGCATCCAGTCACGGCAGCGGCCTGTGGTCACAGCGACGAGCAGCTCCTCGCCGACTACGGCAGCGGCAGGCACGCGGTCCAGCCGGGGCCGTTCCAAACCGACACTGTTTTCATAGGCGGAGAAGCGTGCCACGTCCTGCTCCTCCTGAACCGGCATGTAAATTTGCTGCGGCAGCTCCGCCGCTTCGGCTCCAGCGATTTTCAGCGGGCCGACCCACGCATAGCCGTAGCTGTTGAACAGATAGGCATAGCAGTCCTGCCCTTGCCTGATGTTGTCCAGCCGGACTGACAGGCGGGCTGAACTGCTGCCGAGCTGAACGATTTCCGAGGCGGCCAGCGGGCCGCTGTAGCTGCCGGTGCGGATGGAGACGCTGCTTTCGCTGTTGAAGGGCAAGCCGTCTTTCTTGCGGACGGTGAAACGGACGGTCGGGCCAAGCAATTCCGCCGACATTTCAAGAATGGATCCCCACGTGCCGCCGCCTTCTCTGACTGGGCCGTATCCGGCAGCCGCGCTGCCTATTGTTCCAATGAAAAAGGAAATACCTGCTATCAACGCAAACAGGAACTGCCCTTTGCGTGCCGCTGCTTCACTGCGGGAAAAGATCATGACCGGCCTCCTTATGGTGATGAAATTGGCAAACAGCTCTGTGCTGCCGGAACATACTTCCTCTGTGCATTATACCCTGAGACAGAAAGGCGCGCATAGCCTATTCTTTGCAAGCCGGAGGGCGCGATGACAGTCCTTGTGACAGCGGCGACTGCCTTTGAAATGCAGGCCCTGGACGAAGCAGGCGGCCTTGCTGTTCCAGTTCACCGTTTGATCACCGGTATTGGGCCGACGGAAACCGCCTTTGCCCTGACCGCGTTCCTCTGCCGTCATGCGGGGCAAATCCGGGCTGTGCTGAATTTTGGCATCGCTGGAGCCTTTCCTGCCAGCCCAGCCAATCTGCTTGACATTTGCCTGGCTGACCGGGAAATTCTCGGCGATTTCGGCGTGCTGCTGCCGGAACGGATAGAACGCTTTGCCGAACGGGGCTTGGCTGTGCGCGACAGCTTCATGCTGGATGCCGAATTGTGCTCGGCAGCAGCGCGGCATCTTGCAGAAGCAGGCATACGCTGCCACCAAGGAACCTTTGTCACCGTGAGCTGCGCCAGCGGCACCGCAGCGCGGGCGCAATGGCTGGGCAATGAGCTGCACGGCTTGTGCGAAAATATGGAAGGTGCGGCGGCGGCACGAGTATGCGAAGCCTTCCAGCTGCCGCTGTTGGAACTGCGCTGCATCAGCAACATCGCCGGAGAACCGGATAAAAAAAATTGGCGGCTGCGGGAGGCGTGCAGCAGGGCGGGACAGGCCGCTGCCCTGCTGCTCAACAACGAGCGGCTGTTCAGCCGTTTTTGATCATAAGGGTGAGACCGGGCCGAAGCGCCTCTTTTTCGCCCAAGCTGTTCCAGTTTTTGATTTCCTTGGCGGAAATCTGGAGTTTTTTGGAGATGGACCAGAGCGAGTCGCCGCTGCGCACCTTGTAGTAGCTGACGGCAGCCTCTTTGCCGCCCGCTTTCACTTTTTTGCTGCCAGCAGACAGCACAGTCACAGCTTCAGCTTGTTTTTTCTCCGGGACAGGATGCTGCCATGTTTCCGCCGCGCTGGGCTTCTGCTTGATATTGACCGCCGTCAGCTCGACAATGCCTGCTGTCGGCAGCGTGGCAGCTTCCTGCTGAAGAGCCGTCTCGGCAGCAGCCTGCGCTGTCTCCTGGTTTTGCTGAGAATGGACAACCAGCTCCTGTCCAGCCTTCACGTTCGCCGCCTTGCTGATGCCGTTCCATTGCATCAGCGCAGTCAACGACACGTCGTATTTTTCCGCCACTTCTGACAGGGTTTCCCCTTTCTTCAGCTTATGTGCAACCTTTTCCGCCGGTGCTTGCACCTCTGCCGCAGCGAGCGCCGGTTGTTCGCTGCGCTTCACCAGCGCAAGCTCCTCGCTGCTGCCGGAAGCTACAGGAATGCGCAAGGTCTGCCCGGCCTTCAGGGCGGCTGCCCGGACATTGTTGACCTTGAGCAAGGCGGTCATGCTGATGCCGTATTTCTTGCTGATCTGCTGAAGGGTTTCGTTCTTGGCCACTTTATGGCTGGTGTAGTCAGAACCAGACGCGGCAGCAACTTGCACTGCTTTCGGCAAATTGGCAGCCACCAGCGCACTGCGGCCAGCAGGCACTTTGAGCAGCCAGCCGCCTTTTTTCCCGCTTGGCACTTCGTCTTTGAGCAAATCTCTGTTAAGGCTGCGAAGCTGCTCTACGCCCATAGCGGCACTGGCGGCCACGGTCTTCAGTGTGGTACCAGCCGGAACCCGCACGAACTCATAGGGAACAGGCCGCAGCTGTCTGATGCCGCTGAAGCCATATTGTTCAGGGTCGCGCGCGATCAAGACTGCGGCGATTAGCTGAGGCACGTAGCGTTTGGTCTCCAAACGCAGATAATCTTCTTGAGCCAAGTCCCAAAAATTCCGCACCTTATGCCGTTTCAGGCCGCGATCCAGCGCACCTTCTCCGGCATTGTAGGCTGCCACGCTCAAATGCCAGTCGCCAAACTGCTTGTACAAGGCCTGAAGATAATTGACAGCAGCCTTGGTGGATTTCTCCGGGTCGCGCCGCTCATCAACCGAATCATCCACCCGCAGGCCAAAATTGCGGGCGGTGCTGGGGATGAACTGCCACAAGCCGCCAGCTTGGGAGGGAGAATAAGCGACAGGATTGAAGCCGGACTCTATCATGGCCAGATAGGCGAGTTCTTGGGGCAGCTTGGCCTTTTCCAGCTCACTGCTGATCAGCGGCATATACAAGGAGGCTCGCTCCAGCCAGTGCGTGAAATTCTTCCGCTGTTTGCCTTGGAAAAGGTTCAGGTAAAACTGCACTTGCCGATTGAGCACCACCGGAAAACAGGATGCGCCGCCACGCGCCGTTTTGCCTGTGACCGCTCCAAAGGTCTCGACGGGCTGGGGCAGCGGCGCGTCAACTAACGGCACCGCCGGTCTGTCCGGGCTGTCAACAACCGCTGTTTTGCTTGAAGGGAGCTGGCATTGAATCTTGCTGCCGTCCATGCCCTCAGCCTTCCAGTCACCGGTTTTTTTCAGCTCATCCAGCTCTTCCTTCAAGTCTTCTTCCGATCCGACCAGAGTTGGCTCCGGCTCTGCTGCATCATCCTGAGCTGCCGCTGCGATTTTCTGCGGCGCAGCGGCTTGGGCCTGCTGCTGCGGCTGAACAGCGGGTTGCGGCAGGGCCGCCTGTTTCTCTTGCTCTTGGTGTTCGAAATAGCGTTCCACAATCAGCCGTAGCTGTTCCGCTTCGTTGTCTGCCTGCGCTTTTTTTTGATCAGCGGCTCCCTGCACCCCAGCAGTGCTGACCGGCGAACAGCCCGCAGGCAGGGAAAACGGCACCAGCAGCATGATATATGAAATGACTTTTTTGGTTTTCTTCATAAGACCGAACGCTCCAAAGCGGATTAAAGGTGCCCTGCCGTCAGGATATCCTGCGGAATAATGGATTTTTTCACGACGAGTCCAACGGGCGCGGACAGCGGGTTGCTGCCTATCTTCCTCTTGTACCATGAAATGACATTTTTTTACAAGGAAAAACATGCTGTTGATCAACAAAATGACAAACGGTGATTTTTTGCTCATATTTCAGCATCTTCTGTCCGCCTCCCTTGCCATCCATCACTTTTCTAGACAGCGTTTGAATGCCGGAGTAAAAAGGCTGAGAAAACAACGATTTTTTTCAAACCCTGTGAAATATGAGCACGATCACTCATCTGGCGGAGGAAGTATAGTCCGGCCTGCGGGCCGTTCTGCCCGGAATCCTCTGCATAAGCTCAGTTTGTGCGCGGCGGCGGTGTTGGGAGGAGTTCAGAGCTGAAAGATCGTAGCAGTCCTTCGAGGGGTAGTGAACTATAGTTAAAGCAGTATAAAATGACTACACTGTGCGTATGGCCTGCTCAATAGATTTTCGTCGGAAGGTTTTGGAGATCAAAGACCGGGACGGCCTGAGCTTTGAAGAGACGGCTCCGCGTTTCGGAGTCAGCAAATCAAGCGTGAGCCGCTGGGCGAAGCGGCTTGAACCATGCCTGACAAGGAGCAAACCCGCGACAAAGATTGCTGCCGAGCGTCTCGTCAGTGATGTGGAGCAGCATCCTGACGCCTTTCAGCATGAGCGTGCGGAGCGGTTTGGATGCAGTCAGCGCGGCATATGCGAGGCATTGAAGCGGCTGAAGATCAGCCGGGAAAAAACTTTTTTCCATCCGAAAGCTGATGAGGAGGCACGACGAATTTTCAAAAAGAAGGTCATCGTCTATGAATTGATGCGTATTCCTTTCAATTTATATTGATGAAATTTGCTTTTCCAGAAGACATGCCAGGAATATTCAGTTATGCGTCGGCAGGAGTGACATGCTTTGGAAAGCATGACTCAATGTCGAAACGGCGGACTGATGTTGCTGGCGCATTGACCGAAGACAAGATGCTGACCCCAGCTCTCTTTGACGGCTCCGTCAATACAGATGTTTTTGAAGCATGGCCGCAGCAGGATATTCTGCCTGCGCTTCCAAACGGAGCTGCTGCTGTCATGGACAACGCCTCGTTCCATAAATCTGAGAGAATTCAGGAGGCGGCTCAAGCTGCCGGCTGCCTCGTTGAGGCATCTTCCGCCATATTCTCCTGATGTTAACCCCATAGAGCATAAATGGGCGCAAGCGAAGGTGCTCAGAAAAAAACTCGGCTGTTCAACCGATGAGATTTTTCAGCAACCATGCTTGCAGTCAATTTATTGTGCTGCGGCTATAGCATCTCAATTTTCAACATCCTTTCCTTCAACAAAGTTATCCCTTTTCCGCTGCCATGAACGATACAAACACGCCGTCCGCCGCCAAATACGACCTGCCCAAAGCCTACGAGTTCGCTGAAGTTGAGGAGCGGTGGTATCAATACTGGCTCGATCACAAGACCTTCAGCGC